>CAJVXN010000003.1 GCA_913009335.1 uncultured bacterium | reverse complement strand
AACACCTTTCAGGATCGCCTGATAAAAGAGCTTAGGCTTGAGAAGGCGAATACTATTGTTGAGGCGAATAAGGTAACCGCGCGCTTCTTGCCCAAATACGCCAAAAGATTCTCTGTAAAGGCATCCAGCGATGGAGATCTCCATCGCTTTATACCCAAAGGCGTAGACTTAGATAGCATCCTCTGCATCAAAGAGGAACACGCGCTGCGCAACGATTTTACAGTAATTCATGATAAAAAACTGTATCAGATAGAAGACAATATAAGAGCCAAGAAGGTAGTAGTAGAGGAGAAAGTTAATGGTTCTATGATAATTATCTATAAGGGCAGGACGCTTAAGTTTAAAGAGATAACTGCGCGTCCTAAGAAAGCAGAGATTAAAAAGAAGTATGAATTTAAACTAAAGAAATCATTTATACCTCCAAAAGATCACCCTTGGAGGAAGTTTAAGATAAAAAGTTATCCACAGAACTATGTTTATTCACAAAAAGAAAAAAGTAACAAAAAAGAAAAAGAACTACTACTCGTTCATTAACAAAATAGGACATTCTTACTTTGGTAACAATAAGACATTTCTACTTTGGCTTGACACCATAAAATCTTTTACTTTCTAAAACAATTTATTTTATGTATAATATAAAAAATTGGCTGGGTATAGACGGTTAACTCTTTTGGAATACAATATTTTCCCGTTGAATTCGTTATAAATACAAAAGGCAGATAAGGGAGGTATGCGTGGCGAGTAAAATTAATTATAGTTTTTTTATTTTTTTTATAACATTTTTTATCTTTTCGTTTACCGCTGAATCTCTTTTAGCCCAGCCAGAAAAAACAGGTGTAGAGATAAGAGAAACAGTTGTTGAATTACAGGAGTTGATTCGTCAAAAACAGACTGAAGGAGTAGATGTTTCACAAGTACTTGAGCTTGACAGGCAGTCCAGAGAGTCAATGAGGCAAGGCAGGCCCCAAGAGTGTCTGAGGTTGCTCAAAAGAGCAATTGCTTTATTGAAAGATGGGCAAATAAAGAGGTGGAAGAGGAATCAGTCAACACCACGGATTTCTTTTTTTGAAGTCCATATGGAGCCCAGCAATGCAAATGATGATACATTTGACGCCTTAACTGAATTTGTAAATCTAGCAGACCGATATAACGTTAAGCTGACTTTATTGTTTACTCCACAATGGGCAGAAATGATTTTGAAAGACAGCAAAAAGTTAGGCTTATTAGATCAATGGAAACAAGATGGCCATGGAATCGGCGGCCATCATCATGGTCCAAGTACATGCCCTTGGGATGGATACACAAACTTAGATCCCAATAGCCAAGAATTTAAAAACAGACAAAATAAAGTGCCCTGTCCAAAACCTGTGAGAGCAAAAGAAAAATACTTAGGCAATATGGATGATTATATGGAATTATTAAGCAATCTCGGCCAAATCAAAACCGTTACTATGAGCGATGCAGATGTTGATTGGCCCAATGGTGCTGTTTATTCTGGAGGCGGAAGACGTTTAGAACGCGCAATAAGTCAGCCAGAACTCAAAATCTTTAACGGTCAAAAAGTATATCAAATAACTATTGCTGCACTTTTGGCCAGGAGAAGTGTTGTGACAGGTTTGCTTATAACAGTAGATGACTTGAAAAATGAATATCTATCAGAAAAAGAGGGTGTATTTGGTGTGGGTGCTCATGCAATGGATTATAAAGAAGCCCCAAATCTCTACAAACAATGGTTTGAATTGTTAAATGAACAAGACCCAAAGATGAGTCATGCTATGACAATTTCCCAAATAATAGAAGCCTCTCAGAATTAGGAACGGTACGAGAAATAATAAAAGTCTATCTCGACAATAGAAGCCAAATATAGGATGGCGGTTGCCCGCGACCGAAGGAAGTGTCTTCTGGCCACTCAGCCGCCATATTTGTGCTCAAAAAGGGGTAGTTTGTAAGTAAAGAATGGCTCCCTAGAAACTCCCAAAATCGAACTATTGAAATAATTCTATCCAACTCAATACACGGCTGTAGGAATAATCTTTCCTACGCTGCACTCAGAGGGCCGGCTTCGCACTACCTCCTTCGCACGGGCAGGCTTCCTCAAGCCACTCACGTCCTCATTAATCATTCGTCCGTTATCCCGCCTTAGTGTAAATTTTAGGAGAAGAGGGCGGCGTGATGCCGAGCCTGTGAAAAGCAAATTCTTGTTGAGAATATTGAGGAGAATTAGAAACCAAAAAACCTCTTTAAATATTTTTAATTTTAATTTATAATAAAGGCAGATAATACAAAACTCTACCAGAATAGGAGTGATACTAATCCGATATATCATTTCATGTTTTGAGGAACTCAAGGGAGATGGTTAGATGGGGAGGATAATATCTTGTTTATTGCTGCTAACAATATCTACTTTTTGTTTTGTTCAAGCAGAAGCAAAAGAGAGCTTTAAGAAAAATGAGGATAATTTTTTCTCAAAATTTATGGAGAATTCGATACTTAAGAAAGAGGTTATCCTCGGTACTTCTTGGTCAGATGAAAAGAGTGAGGTATCGCTTAAAAACTCTTTGGGTTTTGAGGTTCTAAAAAAGTTTTCAGGCAAAACGGGCGATTGGGCAAGTGCTTTAATCCAGATGAGATTTGTGCGTTATGACCATGAATATATGTTAATGAATACAACTAAGATGACACCCGCCCATGTGGATGGGATGCATACTTTCGAATTAGAATTTCACGATGCCTACTTTAAATATAGCGGAAGGTTTAAAGGAAGGCTCAATTTTAGAATCGGACATTTCGATGTGCCTTATGGGTTAGAGCAAAATGTGGATACGCACACAACCTTGATGCAGCTTACAGCGATGCGCAACGTTGGCTTTAAGAAAGATTGGGGATTTTCTATCGGCGGGCAGCTACCTAAAATGGACTATGAATTTTCTTTTACCAGAGGAAGTGGAGCTGAATATAGAGACAGGGGTGAAAATTACCTCTTTAGCGGAAGGCTGGGAACCCCGGCAGACGAGAATTTCTCTATCGGTCTTTCCGGATTATATGGAGAGGTGATAGACGAGATGGGTGTTATGCGTGGCATGAAGACAGGCGCGCCTAATATTTGGTTTGACAATACGACCAAACCCGGAGATGATATAATAAAGTGCTGGCGCATTGGCCTGGACAGTATTTATCTATATGGACCTTTTACTTTTAAAGAAGAGGTCTCTTACGGAGAAGACGTTAATCAGGGCGTAATCAATGGCGTGCTTGAAATTGATTATCTTTTTCCCGGTATGGACGAGAGACTGGAAGCGGTATTTCAGGTTCAGAGCGCATATCAGGATATCACTGCCTCCGGCGGAGATAATGATACCTTTATGCTTTTAGGCCTAAATTATAGAATTTCTAAAGAAGTAACTATTCAATCTACATATCGGCATGACCTGCAGCGCCTAAAAAACACAGAGAACGAAGACATAGTTGCTATGCAGGTTTACTGTTATTTTTAAAAAGTTATAAACCCAATTGAAGCCACCATTGAAGTTTAGCTTCAATTAGACAGTATTAGGCGAGGAGTGTTGGAAATGAAATATCTAATAGTTCTTATAATTACATTAAGCTTAGCCTTATCGTTCCAGAGCAATAGCTATGCAGCTTTATGCGCTTTTAGAAATCCGGACAGGGATACATATAAGTTATTTCCCCGGGCCACAGGATACAGGTCGGTTATCAGAACGCTGGATGCTAAAACAAAAAAGGCGATGGAAGAATTTTTGGGCCAGCCTTTGGACTATGATGAGGCCGGCGAACATACTTTTTATCTGGTTTTAAAGGGCGAGGAAGTGATAGGTATTATCCGTCCTCATGCCGAGCGTGGCAAATACGGAATCGTAGAGATGGTCTGGGCGTTTAGCCTGGATGGAGAGATAATAGATTTCCTTATCCAGCGTTCACGGGAGAGAGGAACCGATAGGCTAAAGCACGATGAGTTCCGCAGGCAGTTTAGAGGTAAGAGCCTAAATGACCCTTTTACAATTGGCGGCACCAAAGAAATCAACACAAATCTTATTAAGCCGCCAGAAGGGGTTATTACCGGTCCCTCGGTCATTGCCTACAGCGCAAAGAAGAACCTGTTTTTATATAAATATTTTTTTCCTGAATACCACTCTATATCGCAAGGAAACTCTATAAAGTAGGCCGGAAGCAGAATAATGAAGATAAGTATTGGAAAAAAAATATCTATAAGTTTTGTAATCATTCTGGTATTAATGATTACCATGGGTATAATGGCATATTATTCGTTGAGTGAGTTTAAACAGGCGGCAGATGAGCTTAGAAATGAATTCGAGAAAATGACGCATATAGATGATCTGAAACGGCCCTTGCTTGAGGCACTGGTAATAAATGATTATTATGTTACCGGTGATATAGAAAAGAAAGGGTATTTCGATATTTTAAGCAGAACCGTAGAAGATGCTATCCGCCAACTGGAAGAATCTCTTCATCTTGGCGAAGACGAGAAGTCATATATCGAGGGAATAAAGAGGAATTTCGCCATTCTTAAAGGTAAATCAGATCAGATGTTGAAATTTGTTGACCCTACTAAAAAGGAGTTTGTCGGTCCTTTAGTCAATAAACTGGTAGAGGAGGTCGACGCTGTATCTTTAGCCTTAGTTGAAGATATAGAGAAATTTCATGACTATATAGAAAATGAGATATCCGAGGCCGGAGAAGATATGGAGAGGGCAAAGATAGCAGGTACTTATGCAATTATCGCCACGACAATGTTGGCTATTTTGCTGGCCATTACAATTGGAATTATGCTAACGCGCGGCATCACCAGGCCGGTTTCTACTTTGACTGCTTCGGCAAAACTTGTAGCCAGGGGTGATTTGAGCCAGGAAATAGAGGTAAAATCGCACGATGAAATCGGAGATTTATCCGCCGCCTTTAACAGTATGGTTTCAGACTTAAGAGAATCAAGGGCTCAATTAGTAGATAAAGATTATGTAGAATCAATTATTGCCAATACGATTGATACTTTAATTGTGTTTGATGCCGAAGGGAGAATGAAAACAGTAAATCGTGCCACGCTTGATTTATTAGGATATACAGAAAAAGAGCTTATCGGGCAGCCGGTTAGAAACATTTTTGCAATGAACGAAGATTTCTTCAAGGAAGCAATACTTCGCCGACTGTTTAAAGAAGGTTTTATAGGAAATTATGAGGTAGTTTATAAAACGAAGCATAAGAAATTGATTCCTATGCTTTTTTCCGGGGCCCTGATGCGGAGTAAAAGCAGGGAATTAATGGGGATTGTTGTTATTGCTAAGGATATCACCGAGCGTAAACGGACAGAAAAGGCATTGGAGACAGCATATATTAAACTTAAAGAAACTCAAGCTCAGCTTATTCAGGAAGAGAAGATGGGTGCTGTGGGTCGGCTGGCAAGCGGGATAGCCCACGAGGTAAAAAATCCTTTGGCAATAATGCTTACCGGGATTCAGTATCTTCCGCATGTACTCGGCGATAAACAAAAAAGTAATCAGATTGTAAAGGAGATAGAAACTGCGATTCGAAGAGCTGATTCAATAGTCAGGGGACTGTTGGATTTTTCTCGAATATCGAAACTTGAGATTGTAACCGAAAGTCTAAATTCCATAGTATATAATTCGCTGGTATTATTACAGAGGCAGATGGATGAAAATAAGATTAAGCTGGTTACGGATTATGATAAAGATGCTCCTTATGTGGATGTTGATGTAGGTAAGATGGACCAGGCATTTACCAATATTATTATGAATGCTATTCATGTAATGCCTGATGGAGGAAAGCTGACAGTAAGGATTTATAAAGATAAAATGGCTGGATACGGTCAAAATATCGGTCGCAGAGCAGGTGATACATTTAAGATTGGAGAAACAGCAGCAGTTGTTGAGATTGAAGATACAGGATGCGGCATCCCCGATGATATAATAGATAAGATATTTGAGCCGTTTTTTACAACACGCCGCGGTAAAGGAGGTACCGGTTTAGGATTGTCTATGGTAAAAAATATAATTGACATGCATGACGGCGCGATATATATTGAAAACAAGAAAGATCTTAAAGGGGCAAGGGTGACTATAATATTAAAACTTCATAGTAAAGCCTGATATTATAAAACGGAGGTAACGCTATCATGGAAAAGAAAAAAATACTACTGGTTGATGACGAGGTAGGTTTTACAAATTTGGTAAGGCTGTATCTTGAAGGCACCGGAGAATTTGAAATAAGAGTAGAGAACGATTCAAGTAAGGCTGTTGAGTCAGTCCGTGAATTTCATCCGGATTTGATATTGCTCGATGTTGTTATGCCGGATATGGATGGTGGTGAAGTAGCCAATAAACTAAGATCAGAGAATGTTTTTAAAGATATTCCGATTGTATTTCTGACTGCGATTGCCGAAGAAGCTCAGGTGACTTCCCATGGCGGCCTTATAGGAGGGTATCCGTTTTTATCTAAGCCTATAGATAATAATAAGCTTCTTGTCTGCATCAGGGAAAACTTGAAATAATAATTATTTTAGTAAACTATAGGAAATCAGCAGATTTTGAAATGAGGAAGTCTGCCGCAGAATAAAAAAAGATGCGGATATTGCTAAAACCCCGGTTATTATGCTCAGTCTGTTGTTAAGGTGTTTGTGCATAATCTAGTGGAACTAACCAGCTTGAGATAATAGACGAAGTAGTTATTGATAATTTAAATGGCGGCTGTCCCGGTGCGAAGCCTACTCTTGAGTGCACCCCAGCCGCCATATTTTTTTGCGCCTTGATTGGTGTTTTGCGGCACAAATTTCACTATTCTTGTGAAATTTGAAAATGCCGCTCAATCAACCTATCTGGTTGATTTTAAAGCCACGAAACGGGAGATAAACGAGCCCGCCCAGTGACCGAAGGAAATACTGAGGAGTAAAACGACGAATGTACGGGCGGCGGGGCCTAAAGATTATTCCTACAGCCGTGTATTGAGTTGGATAGAATTATCTCAATAGTTTGATCTTGGGAGTTTCTGGGGAGGCATTCTTTATGGTCAGCCCTATCCTTAAGGATAGGGCTAGTTTTTTGGCTAAAATTTCGAGCAGCGTCCGCGCGTGCGAAGCCTACTCTTGAGTGCGACCGTCCGCTGCTCGAGAAAACGGAATTTTAATTTTCAGAATTATAAGGAAGATTCTATATGAAAGATTGGAGGGTTTGTTTGTGCGGCCAAAAACCTATATTCCTCACCCACCCGAGCGGTTTCAGTGCTCGGCGTCAGCCAGCTTCGCTGTCTTCCGTTTCTTGCGCTCCGAATCCGCTTTCCCTAACTTCTATTGACAGATATTATTCACGAGCAGTATAATGATTAAGCAACTTGGTTTATAGAAGATTAATTTTTCAAAAAGTGTTATAGGAGGGGGGGGAGATGAGTAAATTATACTTTCCACATAAAGATTTATTATCGCCACCTATAAGAAGGGCAGCGTATAGTGATCGAACAGCGTGGTTGATGGCGGTAATGTCTCAGCTAGCTTATTTGATATTTGAAAAAAATAGCAATGAGTTAAAAGAAGCTCTATCTCAAGCTAACTTTGAACTCGTTCAGACTTTTAATCGCGATGCAACGCAGGCTTTTTTGGTGAAAAGAGATAGTGATAAAATGGCAATACTTGCATTTAGAGGAACACAAATAAAAGAAATTAAAGATATTGTTACAGATTTGAAAGCAAATTTTTATCAGGATAAAAACGGAGCAAAAGTTCATAATGGTTTTTATCAAGCGTTTAAATGTGTTGAAGATGATATTCGCAGTGCGGTTGATATCGTCAAGGATTTTTCGCTTTATGTAACTGGTCATTCGCTTGGAGGGGCTTTAGCTTTAATTGCTACGCGTGCGTTAAATTATGATAATTTAGCGGCCTGTTATACGTTTGGTAGCCCTAAGGTAGGAAATGAAGAATTTGATGATGACATAAAAGCACCGATTTACCGAATTGTTAACGCTCATGATATTGTTCCATTTAGCCCGCCAACATATATCTTTGAGTTATTATGTTTATTGCCATGTAAAAAACTTCGCAATTTTATCAAGAAATTCATTGGCTATGATCACCATGGAGATATGCGATATTTGACACCATATAATGACGGTTTTACCAGGGTAAAAGTTATCAAGAATTATAATGAATTTTTCCGATTGGTAGGCTTTTTAAAAAACAAAAAAGAAGGCGTAAAGAACCACTCTATTGATGCATATTGTGAAAAGTTGGGCCTATGGGCGATGAAACGCTTAAATATGAAATGAAGACGAAAACACTCTTTAAAATTTTCCCTTTAAGAATCTTGGAGATAAATTAACTCTTCCTGATTTCTCTTACAGAAATGCTAATGCGTACAAGATGTTTCCTCTCCCTGTAATAAAACAAGGAGAATAGGAGGAGGTAGTTTTTACTAAAATTGCCTTGACAAATTGGTAAAACAGAGCTATATTAATATTTAACAATTAGGTAAGTCCCGCGTTAGAAGGGGGAAATCCCGGACGTTAAAAAAGTAAAACCTTCGCTAAAAATGGCGAAGGATTTTTGTTTTTAGGGGCTATAATAGTGGTGAGTTGAAGGGGGAACCTCCACTCTAAAAAAGTAAAACCTTCATTGATGGGATTATACCGGAGAAGGACTTTTAAGGAGAGGGGGTTGTCATGCAAGGAATTATAAAAGCATTAACCTGGCTGCCTGGATTTTTGTACCGTAATGCAGTCTTGAGTTGTAAACGTGTTGCCTTTCATAGAGCTCGAAACGAAAGGCAGCTCGAATTTGGATTTCAGGATTAGGTGTAGATAGAGAGTCGACTCTTATTGTTAAAAATCTTGACAGATGCTTAAATTAAGGCTATATTAAAATTAATCAGGAGTTAATCGTCCCGCGTTTGAAGGGGGAATTCCCGGACGTTAAAAAAGTAAAACCTTCGCTATAAATGGCGGAGGGTTTTTTATGGTTCGTGGTGTAGTAAAAAAATAAAGGCGCATGCGAACATATTTTGATGCATATTTAGCAAAACGATACAAGAGTGCTTCACAGAAGATTCGTGTATTAACAGAGAGTTGGGTTAAATCTCAAATATTTTGTCCTGGATGTGGACATGATGTAAAATCTTATGCTCACAATAAACCCGTTGCTGATTTTTATTGCCCATCTTGCCGGGAGGAATTTGAGCTAAAAAGTAAAAAAGATAACATTGGAAAGAAGATAGTTGATGGGGCCTATCGTACGATGATAGAGCGTTTACAGGATAGCAATAATCCAAATTTCTTTCTACTTAATTATGCTTTGCAGGGGTTTAAAGTTGTAAATTTCTTTGTTATCCCCAAGTACTTTTTTATCCCCCGAATAATTGAAAAGCGGAAACCTCTTTCACAGACTGCAAGACGAGCAGGGTGGATTGGTTGTAATATATTGTTACAGAATATTCCTTCAAGTGGGAGGATATTTTATATAAGAAACAGGAAGGTTGAGAGTAGAAAACATGTTTTAGAAAACTGGAGAAAAACCTTATTTTTAAAAGATTCGGAAAAGCCTGAATTGAAAGGGTGGATTTTAGATATTATGAATTGCATTGATAGATTAAATAAAAGAGATTTTTTATTATCTGAAATCTATAATTTCGAGAATGAACTAAGTGCTAGATATCCAAATAATAAATATATAAAAGATAAAATTCGGCAACAGTTGCAGTTTTTAAGGGATAAGGGGTATCTTGATTTTGTTTCGCGTGGTCATTACCGACTTACATAAATATGGCTATTAATTTTCCACCAATTTTGGCAAAAATCATTCTACGGTTTAATCCGTTTGTACGACTTAAAGTTATGTGTCGGGGGTATAGTGAAGATTTAGAAAATTTTACCGAGCTTGTATGGGAAGATGATAAATATTTAGATTTTGGCGATCGAGAAACCTATCCACAATTCCAATTATGGCATATATAGGCGATTCGTAATAAATCGCATTTTGCGAAAAAAGCCAGACTTATTGTACAAAACTATTTGATTAAAACCCTTGAAAGATTGGAGGGTTTGTTTGTGCGGTTACGATTTATATTTATACATATATCAAATCTTACGAAATCTTCTTATCTGCGACTTAGGATATATAGATTTCGGTTTAATAGTTTGCAGACACCTTTACAAAATTGCCGGAAGTGCTCGTGGTAATTTATAATATCAATATGTGTTAATTGAGGAGTTGCATCACCATGGATTATATTATTGCGTATATTGATTGCTGAATTAAAGATTGCTTTAAAGTCAATTTCCTCTTTTGGAATTATTATAAGTGAACGCACTTTTTTATAGACCTTTATTTTTGAAAAGATATCATCGAAGCCTATTTTTTTGAAAAACCTAATGATTTCTCTTGAGCCATGTTTACCATAATTAAACGCAGTATCGAGAGTGATGGTTTCATAAGGGATGTTGCTATTCCACAAAAGCCCTAATTCATTAAATACTCTTTGTGCTTTTGCGTCACTTTGTTTTAACATTTCCAGGTTTTTTAGCTTATGGAGAGTATGTTGTATTTTTATTTTTTTTGGTAAGGAATTCGCTTTAATGCAAAGCTTATTAGTTAGATCGATGTATTCTCGTGCAACACTTTCAAGGTAATTTTCAAATTTTGCAGTGAGTAATAAAATGGCAGACTTATTGTAAGTGGTATATTTCGAATTTTCGCTTTGATTTTTCTCAGATATTGAGATAAGAATTTTAACTTCCTCAAGGGTTTCATTGAAACTTTTCAGTGATTCAAAATCAAAAGCCATAATTATTTATGTTCGGAGTAGAGAATTTAATTTTTTAATCCATGTAGTTAATCGGTATTCAACCCGAGCTGTGTCCGAAGTTCCAATAGTTATTGAATCTTGAAATCTTTCATCTTCCCTGGGCAGTTCTCTCAATAACTCTATAATTAAGTCCTTTTTCGAAGACAATAGTTCGTAATCAAATTTTTCAAAACTTACCATTATAAAGTCTGCTATCGCTCTATTTACGGCTTTATCATAATTTCCATCAACATCTATTCTTCTAAATGCATTATTTCCAAAAACTGCAACAGTTTTCCGCATTGTTTCATTAAAATTTGTTTCATAATCAGTAAGACTGGTGTCGTTAATTTTTTGTTTACTCTTTATAAATATATTCAAGAAAGTTCTCATGCTCCCCTTATAATCTAGCATTTTTTCTTGTTCAAGCTTGAAATTATCTGAGAAAGCGAAGTACCTTAAGACCATTTCTGCGTCTCTCATTCTTCTATGGGGTTTTTTCAATCGCAAGATTTCTAATAGATTATCATTTTGTGCCATCTTCTTTAAAAGTTCATTAAATCCTCCTCTATATAAACAGTTTCTTAATTCTTGTTCATTGAGCTGTATCGATCCCCTATTGAGTCTCATGAAAATATCGTATTTGATTTCTGGATTAGATTCCTTGAAAATTAAAATCATTCTCAAATTTCCACTTCGTAGGATCCGCTGTGCTTTAGGATTTAATGTATGGTATGAAGAGCGATTTAATTCTTGTAATACCTCAAGCCCATTTAATTTGAATTCGTTATTAAAGTATCTCTTTAATGAATATAATCGCTGTAATCCATCTACCACGCTCCATTTACTATCTTCCTCTTCGGATACATAAATTATTGGGATTGGCACATTTAAGAGAATGGATTCTATTAAGAGAGATGCTTTTTTATTATTCCAAACATAGTTTCGTTGATATTCTGGATTTAATATGATGTCGCCGCTGTTGAGCATGGCGATAACATCACTAACGCTTTTATCGTAAGCCTGTGTTTGTAGGATACGCTGTTCTTTAGGGATTGCTACTTCTACAGAATTTTTATCTGCATCATCAGAGAATTTTATTTTTTCACTCATACATACCTCACTTTATAAAAAGTTATTATTATCCTTATGGCTTTTTTGCTATTAATTTATCAATACTAGCACTTAATGCTTTTGCAATTCTTACAATATTGATTAAGCTGACATTTCTCTCGCTTCGCTCAATGCTACCGATATAGGTACGGTGTAAGCCGGACTTTTTAGCCAGCTCCTCTTGAGACCAGCCTTTAGCTTTTCTTAGTTTTTTAACCTTATCGCCAAATTGTTTGAGTATTTTGTCTTTCATAAGGCGCATTATCTCACTTTTGCTACTTATTGTCTACGAGACTATAAGTAGCATTTCTCTTGACATCTATGATGACTATAAGTATCATAGTATATAGAGAGGAAGATGATGGATCCGTATTTTAGGTATCAGTGTGAGCGATTGAAGCTAGGGATAATCTTTGCGTTAATTATGGGGATAATCTGCATAATCATGGAGGTGATAAAATGAAGTGTGCAATATATACGCGGGTGAGTACGGATATGCAAGCAGAGGTTGAGTTTAATTCATGCGAGTCGCAGGAAAATAAGATTAAATCCTTCATTGAGAGCCAGGAGGATATGGAGATATACAAGGTTTATTCTGATGCGGGGTTTACCGGCGCAAATGTAAACCGGCCGGCGTTGACTGAAATGCTCCAGGATATACACGAAGGAGAGATAAATCTAGTCATGGCTTATAAAATTGACAGGTTGACCAGATCGCCAAAAGACTTTTATCAGCTTATTGAGTTATTTGAAAAACACGGAGTGGATTTTATATCTGTTACGGAAAGATTTGATACGTCAACGCCGTCCGGAAGGCTTTTGCGCAATATCATGCTCACATTTGCGCAATTTGAAAGAGAGTTAACAAGTGAGAGAACCAGAGATAAGCTGCTTCAGCGCGCACAAAAAGGGATGTGGAATGGGGGAGTAGTACCATTAGGGTATAAGAGAGTCGAGAAAAAATTAGTCATAGAAGAAAAAGAGGCAGAGATTGTAAGGTCCATCTACGGTATTTATACTCAGCACGGCTCTTTATTTAAAGTTTACAGAGATTTAAAAACAAGCAATATCAGAGGCAGGAAGGGGGAATATTTTTCAAAACATGCAGTTGCTTATGCATTGAGGAATATTGCCTATACCGGAAAAATGCGTTATGCAGGCAAATTATATGATGCACTGCATGAGCCAATTATCACAGAGGAAACTTTCAAGCTGGCCCAAACTAGACATAAGGAAAAAATCGTAAAAGAAAAACTCTACAAGCATTATACTCTGGCAGGACTGGTTAAGTGTAAAGATTGCGGATCAATAATGACACCAACATTCACAAATAAAAAGAGAAAAAATAAAAAAATGAAGCGATACTATTACTATCGCTGTACAAAAACATTTACGCGGGACTGGAAGGATTGCTCGGTCAGGCAGATAAACGCGGAAAAATTAGAAGATATTATCTTTGAAAATCTCTCCCGGATAGCGAAGGATCGGCAATATGTTGAAAGTTTGATTTTCTGCCTTAATTCGTACCTAATGGGTGGCCGCACTGGACTCGAAAAAACCTTCGAGCCCCCGCAGATTTCACATGAAATCTTCGCACAAACCCTCCAATCTTTCATGAAGAACATGTCAAAATGTAGGGGAGAAGAGCGCAATTTCTGGTCAAAAACCTATATCAAAAGCATTAAATACTCAAAGGAGGAAATTGCGCTAACCCTTTATTACAAAATAAGTTTTGAAAATGAAAATTCCGTTTCCTCGACCATCGTCCGGTCGGCGGCGGACGCTGCTCGAAATTTAAGCCAAAAAATTAGCCCTATCCTTAAGGATAGGGCTAAGCGTGCCCAATGGCTCCCCAAGCAAGACTCGAACTAATAAGTCTCTAGATTCAAAAACAGCCAGGCAAGAATTTTAACATAGGGAATACTCGAATCAGTGTTAAACCAAGCGCAATGAGTAAGATAATTAAAGTTATTATAGGTAATTTCATCGAGCGCAGGGGAGCGTAACCAAAATCTTTTACAAACTTCGCTACTGTATCTTTGCGTTCTTTGCGCGCACCTTTAGGCAGATGCGGTACGTGAGTAAAAAGCCGTCCTAAAGTAGAATTTAGACGCATATGCATATTTATTGCCCAGCCTGATGCCTCCAGGAGAACGCTCATATCTCTTTTTCGTATCTTGATAAATCCCATAATTATGCCCGGCAATAAAATAGCGGTTGTTATCCCCGCTAATGCAATTAGAATATGAGTTGGTTTTACCTGGGAGAGGGCCTTAGTGATATAAGCAAAGGATGAGCCAAGAGCCGCAATAGCTATGCCTCCGCCTAGTAAGAGATCGCGAGTCGTGCCTGATGCGGAAGGTGCGGCAAGATTTTTCTCTAATTTGCCCTGGCCGGATTTGGTGAATTTATCCACTTGTTTTCTTATGAAGCCTGTAAATTGTCCGAAAGGCGCTTTTATCGATTCCCATATGCCAATAGGGTTTTCTACGATATCTACTATTTTTGCATCCCATTCTTTGCCGTCTACGCTAAAAAAGATTCCGCGTTTTCCAATGCGCAATCCGCCCGCGCTACCGGAAGTTACCGCAGCCACAATATCAAATTTAATGGTTCGACCTTGCTCACCATTAATCCTGAGCGAAGTCGAAGGGTTAATATCGTTATCCTGGCGGCCGGTAATCTCCGCATAGAGTAGATACATACAACTTTTTTCTGCTATATTTTTGTGCGCTGCTTTATCCCGGACCTTCATTGTAAAAGTAATTTGCCTGCCATCAATTATTAATGTGCCCATTTCAAAAAGGGAGCGAACCTGAGGATTGTAAAGATTTGCAAAACTCACAAAATTGTTTACTAATTCCAGCAGCCATTTTTGGTAAAGGATTAGCTTTTCCAAATTCTGCATCTGGTTTAAATCATTAGCCACGGCCTGATCTTTAGCGATAATTTCACTTACTTGTTTCCTATAGGAGCCGTTAAGATAAGTATTTAGTTTGTCTCTGTCTAGTTTTTCTACTTTTGCGCCTTGTTTGTTTTTTAACCAGCTTCGGTATAGGGCAAAGATATTTTTTACCTCATCCCACTGTTTTTGGGTAAGGTGTTTAACTGATCCTCCCAGGGCGCGTTTTAAAACTTGCTCCTTAAGATCAGATATGCGCTCAGCATATAAGGGATTAATTGCTATATCCAGATCCAATGTGCCTTTTGGATTAGGCACAGCCAATGGGGCATCTTTGATTCGAGCTTCCATTGCTGACTTATCTTTAAAATCGATTTCTTCAAGCTCTTTTGGACGAAGCTGCATCTGAGCCAGCGTTCTTTCATCGAATTTAGCCATTGCGCATTGCGCAAAGTATTGTTCGATTTTCTCCTCCAGGCTGGCTATTAAATCATAAGCTTGCGGTGTCTCAGTACCCCAAGGCATAACCTCTGTGGATTTATCTCCTTCAGGGATTTCGCCTTTCGCCTTCCAGCTAAGATAGTTTTTAGTTTCATTAAAGAATATTTCAAGTTGCTCCTGACTAATTCCTGCTTTACCGCTGGCATCGGGCACAGAACCAACAGTCTCAATAACTGAAGTGATGAATCCGGCTAAATCAGCCTCAGAGCTAGCCTCCGGGGGAATAATACCATCGCCATTATTCGCCGCGTTCGCCATAATACTTTGTACATCGCGTATCTGGGCTAAGCTGATTTTTTCGGCATCCGGGGAATTGAGATTAGCTAAGATAAGCTTTGCTACGTCTCGTAATTTTTTACCTTCAGGATGAGTGGTATCGATATCGTTTAAGTTTAAGGTATCGCTACCATCAGACAGGCGGCTGCGATTGCTGAGGAATCGAAATAACCAGGCCTGCGCATCTTTAATTTCATTCGTTCTGATACGTCCGTTTTTATCAGTATCTACGTAAGAAACAAAAGTAGCGTCACAGTTGAGACTGTCAATGGGAACGCTGGTAGCTGCCCAGTGCGTTTCATCGAGAGCTTGAATGTTCTCTAAATCCTGCGCGTCTTGAATTCTAAGCTGATAGCTTTTGCCGTAATTTTTAAATATTAATTGAGACATGAATAAATCTCCTTAATGAGCACATAATTTACAGAAGCAAAGCTGACGTAAATTATCAGTGCGAATTAATTCCGCCGAATGCGGAGGAAATTATGGAACAGAATTTCCCGGCGTATTATGAGGCGGAACACCTCTTTTAGTAAATCATCTGCTTATATTATCTCTTTTGGCAGGCTTTGGCAAGCTGAAAATATTCCTCAAATACAATTCGATGCGTACAGAGATAAAGAATTGCGGTTAAGAATTATATTGCTTCTTTTTCCCGCGTGTGTATAATATATGCATCTTACCCAGCAGGGTAGACCATCCTAATACCATTAAAGGATGGGTCTTATAATAAGATAATTTAAATAGAGACGCCCTGCCCAAAATAGGAGATATGTATGGAGAATGATAAGATTATTAACATAGAGAAGTTACCTCAAGAGGTTCAGAAAAAATTCCTCCCTTTTCTTAAAACAATGCTGGATATTCATCATGATCATTTAGTTTCTGTCTTCATTTATGGTTCTGCCACAGGAAAAAATTATATTCCTAAAACTTCTGATATTAATTCGGTTTTTGTCTTTAAGGATCTCCCCTTTTTAAGCTTAAAAAACAGTCTCAAGGCGGTTTCCAAGGGGATTGTACAGAAAATAGCAGCGCCTTTATTTTTAACCAGGGGACATATTGAGACCTCACTGGACGTTTTCCCCATAGAATTTTTAGATATGAAAGAAAATTATTGTTTACTGTATGGCGCGGATATTCTAGCTACTTTAGAAATCAAGGGAGAACATATTCGTCTTTTTTGCGAACAGCAGATAAAAGGAAAGCTTATAAGAATTCGTCAGGCTTATCTTGAGGTCGGTCTTAAGAAAAAGGGCATGGAGGCTTTATTAAAGGAATCTCTTAATTCTCTTATTCCTGTTTTTAGAAATCTTATCCGTCTCAAGGGCAACCAGCCACCTGCCGAAAAAGAAGAAATCATTAAGCAGCTTTGTCGTGAATTTGAGCTTGATGAAGATGTCTTTTTGCCGGTTTATAAAGATACAAGTAATGATGAAAAAATTGCCAATCAGGATATTATTGTTTTCATTGAGAAATATTTGGATCAGATAAAGAAACTGGCTGTCGGGGTGGACAATTTATGATAAAAAACTGTGTTAAATATTTTAAGCTTATGGTCCGACGCGCTTCGCTTGGACGCTATTGGAATATAGCTTTAGTTTCTTTTCTTCTTTTTTCGATATGTGTTTCTGCCGCTCTAGCCAAAGAAGTGAACATTCCTTCCCGTGGGCAGGGTTATGTCAGTGACTTTGCGGGATTGCTGGAACCTTCCGATAAGACAGCCATCATAAAATTCGCGAGTGAATTAGAGAAGAAGACAACGTCTCAGATAGCTGTCGTAACCATTCAAACGACTCAACCGGAAACGATACAGGGATTTTCTGTCAGGCTTTTTGATCAATGGAAGATAGGCCAAATTGGCAAGGATAACGGTGTTTTGATATTAGTATCTCTTAATGATCGTAAGGCATGGATTACAACCGGTTATGGCTTAGAAGGCGCTATTCCTGATGTTATTGCTTATAAAGTCGTCCAAGAAAGAATGATCCCTTATTTTAAAAACGGGCAGTATTCTCAGGGGATTCGTGAAGGGGCCGTTGCTATCATCAGTCTTGTTGCGAAAGAATACGATGTAGAAATAACAGGTCAAGAAGAGCAAGTTTATCAAATGGTTCATCGGAAAAAGGGATTACTGGAAATTATTTTTCCGATACTTTTACTTATTTTTATTATAAGTTCACGTTCAGGATTGCTGGGTTATTTTTTGGTAGGTTCAATGATCGGGGGCCGTAGACGCGGAGGCTATTGGCATGGAGCTGGGATTGGTGGTTCTGGAGGAGGATTCTCAGGAGGTTTTGGTGGTTTTGGCGGCGGTATGACCGGCGGCGGCGGCGGCGGCGGCGGTTGGTGAGGGAAGAGGAGGCTAGAAAATGAAAAAGATTTGGATTGTTTTAGGTGTTATTTTAGTTGTTGTGATTATGGCGTTTAGTTGGTATAAAGGCGGGTATAATCAAGCGATTGCTAAAGACGAGGCGGTGAAATCGGCCTGGGCGCAAGTTGATAATCAACTGCAAAGAAGGAATGATCTTATTCCTAATCTTATCAGCACAGTTAAAGGTTTCGCGGCCCATGAAAAAGAAATCTTCACCGAAGTAACGCGTCTGAGAAGTCAATGGGGAAAGTCCGCGTCTATTGGGAGTAAAATAGAAAATGCTAACGCTATGGGTGGCGCGCTTTCACGACTGCTATTGGTCGCGGAAAATTATCCTCAATTAAAATCAAATGAAAATTTTCTGTCTTTACAAGCTCAATTAGAAGGGACAGAAAACAGAATAGCTGTTGAACGCATGCGTTACAATCTCACCGTTAAAGATTTTAATCGTTTCCAACGTTTGTTTTTCGGACGGTTTTTTGCCGCTCAAGCAGGTGTTACTGAACCGGCCGCGTATTTTGAAGCGGTTGAGGGAGCATCGAAGGTTCCTGAAGTAAAGTTTTAATTCTAAAAATAATAAACCCTCCTAAATATATTTGAAGGAGGGTTTATTGTGAGTTTTTCCGATATCTATTTCTAGGATGTGACAGTTCTAATTCATCTTTCCTAATTCTTCAATAGTCTCGCTAACAATTTCATCCATTACTTCTTTTACGGATACGATCTTTGTTACTCTCGCGGCGTTACTCCCCGCAAAGACAACCGCATGATCAATATCGCCGATTACCGCATTATACAAAGCGTGCATAATACAGTAAGGTGTGGTGCCGGGGTTACATGTTTTAAGACAACGGTAGTTACATTTTATTAATTCTCTTTTACCCCGCACAACATCTTCAACAAGTTTAGTTTTTAGGGATCTCCCGGGCATGCCAACAGGACTTTTTATAATAACAACATCTTCCGGTTTCGCGTCAATATATAGCTGCTTAAATTTATCCGATACATCGCATTCAAAAGTAGCAACGAAGCGAGTCGCTATTTGAACTCCGCTTACGCCCATCTTTAAAAATTTGGCCATATCTTTACCGTCGTATATCCCTCCCGCGGCTATGACAGGTATCTTGACGCCGGAATCTTTTTCATATGCGTCTGTGACTTCTAAAACCTCTTTTACTAAATCTTCCAGAGGATTTTTTTGCGACGATTCTAGGTCTTTAAATGAAAAACCTAGATGTCCGCCTGCTAAGGGACCTTCAACAACAAAGGCATCGGGTGGGCGATTATATCGTCTTTTCCATGTTTTAATCATAATAGTTGCTGCTCTGCCGGATGATACTATCGGTATAAGCTTAGCATTGCTGCCTTCGGCAAATTCCGGTAATCTTAATGGCAGGCCCGCCCCGGAAACAATAAAATCAGCCTTTTCTTTAATTGAGGTTCTTACTAAATCTTCATAGTTGTTTAAGGCAACCAGGGCATTCACTCCCACAACACCTTTGGTTAATTCCCAGGTGCGCCGCATTTGTCGTTCTATGCCTTCTCTTGAGGCTTTAACGAAATCTACTTCATTTTCATCTGTACCAAAACCAAGTCCAACACTGGCAATTGTTCCTGCTCCGCCGCAATTCGCGACTGCGCCGGCTAAAGGAGCTGTTGAGACCTGAAGTCCCATGCCGCCTTGAACGATTGGTATTTTTATCTCTAAATCTCCGAGTATAAGTGGTTTTAAACTATCAGGCATAATATGTACTCTTTCTTAGGTTTTCGACGCGTTGCTTTTATTAAGTTTCTAGGTATTATATATTCTTAAGTTTGTAACTTTTTAGGTGTTCTTTTTTTTAGCTTTTTTGTTTGAGCCAGGTTATTATTCCTCCTGTAGCAATAATAATAGGCATAACTAAAAGAAGAACAGCTATCATGCGTTTTTGCTTACTGGTTAAATCAAGCCGATCGACCCGGATTTCCTTTTGATCAATAAAAACACGCTGATCCAATTCAGAGAGCCAATTAATCACATTTAGGCCCATTTCAGCATTGCTGTACTGGGCGATAAAAGCATTGCTTAAGAAATCCGCATCGGTAAAAACAATAATCCGTGTACCTCTGAGCGCATCGGGTGATTCTATTTTTTGTTTTGCCTCCCAAATGATAGAGGCAATTGAAACCGGTCCCGGGTTATCTATTCCTTGATCAAATTTAATCTGCAGAGCTTTGTCGGTTTCACCCCAGCTATTTTTTTCTGAAGAGGTTGAAACTAGACTAGCTACTTTAATCGTCGGACGCCGGTTTTCTAAAATTGAGATTGAGCGAGGACGCACATAAAAGGTATAATCCAGGTTCTGAACAATCGGCGCGCCTAACATATAATTGCGGGTAGCAGGAATACCTACATCTCCGCTTATATGGTTGTCTAAATCTACGACAAGATCATTGGCAACTTTTATTCCCCATCGGTTGAGGATGTCATTCAAAGGTGGATTCTTACGCTTTTCTTCTTCTGTCAGGGGTTTATCAGATGCAGCAACAGGCGTATTTTCTATTAAAAATAAGGCATCTCCGCCCTTGTCTAAATATCCCATGATAATTGTTTTCTCTGTTTCTGTCAATGGGTTTTTCGCACCGGCAACGATAAGAACATCGCAATCCTCGGGGATTTCTTCTTTTGTCCCCAGCATTAGTTCTTTTATCTCTACATTGTTTGTGCCTAATAATTTTACTAATATGCTTAATCCATTAGCATCTTTATTTAAAACATCGGATTCTCCATGGCCGGTTAGAAAATAGATTACGCGTTTATCTCTTGCTACCTGAATAATGATGTTTGTTAAGTGTTCTTCGTTTAATGGATGTTTGGTAAAATCAATATCCTGGCGTTCTTCACCGGAGAGCACGATAACCTTTCTTTCTTTTCCGCTGATAATGCTGCCGAATTGCGCGGCGTAGCTGATCTCTACGATGGGATCGATGATTTCGGTTTTGATTTTGCCGTTTGATAGTCGAGTGTATTCTTTAAACAGGTCCTCTAGATACTTCGGAGGCATCCCAACATAGAAGGCTGTTATTTGAACCTGTTTCTCTAGTCCTTGAATAAATAGGGTTGTGCTTTCTGAGAGGGTGTGTTGTTTGGATTTGGTTATATCCCAGCGTAAGTTGTAACGGTAAGATAGGTAGTTAATTCCCACAAGAAGGGACAAAGAGAGCACGACTATAAATACGATAAAAGTATATTTTTTCCATTGAGAAGTTTTTATTAATTTTTGCGTCTTTTGTTTTAACGTAAAAATGCAAACCAAAATAGAAAATAAACCGACTAACGAAACAATGGTTCTTAGTTTGTCAAAATGATTTTCTATATAGGAGGTCCCGAGACTGTATAGAAGGCAAGTAACTCCTATCGTAAGCAATAACGAAAGACTTTTGTGATTTTTATTTAGCGCCATAATCTATTTTCAATGCTCAGCTTGGTTAGCGCGATACAAATAATAATTCCACTTACGTAGTAAACCAGATCGCCTGTTGTGATTAAGCCGACAGAGAAATTCTCGGCATGACTCCATGTACCAATATACCGGATCAAGGTTTCTGCTGTGCCGCTAAAATACTTAATAAAGCTTATCGAGAAATATAACAAAAATAACGTTATATACGAGCTCATTGCGGCGATGATTTGACTTTTTGTCCATGAAGAAGCTAGCATGCCAATGGCAATGAATAAGGCTCCTTCTATCCAGATGCCTAAATATCCCACTAACATCGCTAATCTATCAGGCCGGCCGAAAAGCTCAATAATAAAATAATAGCTTGATGTTAAGCCGATAATCAGAGTAAAAAATATCAAACTCCCCAGATATTTGCCGAGAACAATAGCGGTAGTGCTTGTGGGAGTTGTCATTAAGAATTCCATGGTCCCGGTAAGTTTTTCTTCCGAGAATATCTTCATAGTTAAAAGAGGGACGATAAAGATAAATAGGAATTCCATGATTTGAAAGATATCGCGCAAGGTAGCTTCTCTGTTTTGATCAATGATCATAAAAAAGAATATGTTAAAAACAGAAATAGTAATAATTAAAACAATATAGGCAATAGGTGAGCTGAAATATGATTTTAGCTCTTTTTTAGCTATTGCGATAATTTTACTCATAACGATTAGTCGGTTTTGGTGGAATGCAACCCCAGGAATACATCCTCAAGGCTTGATTCAATTTCTTTTATTTCCAGGATATAGCTATTTGTTTTTGAGATTTTATCTGTCAATTCGTTATAGTGCCCGACGTTATTGATTATCTCTAATTTTATTGAATGTAGGTCATCGCAAGAGTTGATATCTATCTGTTTGAAATTAGTGATTTCTTTGATTGCCCGTTCAATTTGATCTTTTTTTCCTTTAACGCGAAGAAATACCTTTTGTTGTCCGCCTTGTTTTTCAAAAAGCTCCTTGAGGTATTTATCAACAATAATTTCACCTGCTTTAATAATTAAAACTCTTTTCGCAATCTGCTGGATCTCTGGGAGGATGTGAGTGCTTAAAATTACGGTTCTTTTGTACTCTAAGTTTTTAATCAGATTGCGCACTTGAATAATTTGGACCGGATCAAGGCCGATTGTAGGTTCATCTAATATTAAAATTTCGGGATCGTTAATTATGGCCTGGGCGATACCCACGCGTTGTTTATATCCTTTGGAAAGAAAACGGATAGTTTTATTCTGGACGCCCTTGAGATCGCATTCCGTTAAGACTTTATCTATTTGGGAGTGTTGTTGTTTAGAGGGAACATCTTTTATTTGCGCGGCAAATTTAAGATAATCCCTCGTCGTCATATCAACATAAAGCGGAGGATTTTCAGGCAGGTATCCTATTTTTTTTCGGATAGCCAGAGAGTTTTTGGTCACATCTTCGCCAGCGATGATAACCCTGCCGGAAGTAGCAGGAAGATAAGAAGTTAAAATACGCATCAGTGTGGTTTTACCGGCACCATTTTGACCCAAGAAGCCGACAATATCCCCTTTGTTAATTTCAAAAGAGATATCCTTTAGTGCTTGAAACCCACCAAAATATTTTGTGACGTTTTTCGCAGTAAGCATATTTTAGCTTTTGATTCTAAAGAATCGGAGGTTTTGGTTATCTTGTGGAATATATAATTTACTTCCGTTAGTAATCGATACACGTATACCTCTTATCCAATATAGAGGTATCGGAATAATTATTATATTTTTTGCTCGTATATAACCGAGCGGTTATATACGAAAAAGATAGCCACGTATTACTTGCCAAGTATTCTATACATACCTGTTCCACAATCAGGGCATTTTCCTTTAAGTGCTTTTCTGCCATTCTTCATTGTTACTTCTTGGGACTCAGATATTTCTTTTTTAGCTTTGCATTTTACGCAGTATCCTGTAAGCTGTTTTTTATCTGCCATCTAATTCACCTCCTTTTTGTTTTATATTTTCCGCCGGACATTTTTATGTTTCCAGCAGCACGTAACAGTATAGCAGTTTTTATATAAAAATAAAGAATTTTTCTATGAATTTTTCTATGAAACTTAATATGCTCGTTTATTGCTTAAATTATTGGTTGAAGCCCGGCTTCAACCAGCGGACTATTTATTTTGCGCTATCAATACATGTATCTATAATATTTCCAGCTTAGGGTTTTGCTTTTTAAATCTAACATGGTTAACTTCTAAAGCTATTAGGATCAACTTTTAAATATATCCTGGTTAGCTTTGAAATTTATTCTGATTAGTTTCTTGATATATCAAAAACCAACGATTTTTTCCTTAAATCTCCGTTTTCTCAAAATTCTCCGAAATTTCCCTAAAAACTAGTTTTCGATTTTGCCCCTATATTTTCGGTCTCAGGGATAATTTTATACTACCTGTTGTGGTATATGCAGTTAAGCTCAATTTTAGCCTTAATAACTAAAAGTTTTGTCTTGACAGGGCTGGTAAATTTATCTATACTTGGCTATAAGTGGAGGAAAGTGGAATAAAAGGGAGTAAGAATGTTTTACGGTGAGTATAAGCATACAACTGATAGGAAGGGGAGGATTATTCTCCCGTCGAAGATCCGGGATGCCGCTAAGGCTAATTTTGTAGAAAAATTCTTCGTTACCCGGGGTCTGGATAGCTGTCTGTTTATGTTTGCTGAAGATGAATGGCGCGCTCAGGAACAAAAATTTAAATCTATGCCTTTTACCAAGCAAGAAGCCAGAAAATTCAACCGCATATATTTTTCAGGAGCTGTTGAGGTAGTTCCGGATAAACAGGGCAGGATTTTACTGCCGCAGTATTTAAAAGATTTCGCCTCAATTAAAAGAGATATAGTTATTATTGGTGTGGCAAATAGAATTGAGATCTGGGATAAGGGCGCCTGGGCTGAATTTTATGATTCTGCCCGGGAAGACTTTGAGCAGACAGCTGAGAAGCTTGTTGAGTAGAGTATTGAGGAAGTGTCCCGCCTCATGAGCTTACTTGAAAATTCTCTCACGATAATTTTCAAGTATTCGGCGGGATCAATTCGAGCAAACAATTTAGGTTCACTTTGTTCTCTAAATTGTGGTCTCATTGAAGAGAGCGTTTAAAAAATGCGTGTTAATTTAGCATTAAATATTAATGGTTCGATTGCACTCACCATTAATCCTGAGTGAAGTCGAAGGGTTAAAGACTTTTAAAATGGAGCATAAACCGGTGATGAGCGTGGAAGTTAGTGAATCTTTAAATTTAAGGCCGGGATGCGTAGTACTTGATTGCACTATCGGTACCGGGGGGCACAGTGAGCTTATTCTTAAAAAAATCATGCCGAAAGGCAGGCTTATCGGAGTAGACCGTGATAAGGAGTCTTTAGATTACAGCAGGCAAAGGCTTGCGAGTTTCACGGACGCGGTAACTTTAGTGCATAATAATTTTCGTAATATAGGTGATATTTTAAATACGGCAGGAGTAGATAAGGTGGATGCCATGTTGTTTGATTTAGGGATTTCTTCGTATCAGTTAGATACTCCCGAGCGCGGCTTTAGTATTAAGAATGACGCGCCGCTTGACATGCGCATGGATCAATCAAGCTATATCTCCGCCTATGATTTAGTAAATAATCTTACGGAAGATGAAATATCTTCCATAATTAAAACATTCGGTCAGGAAAGATGGCATAATCGCATAGCCAGATATATGGTTAGCGCGCGTAATGCCCAGCCGATTGCAACTACAGGACAGTTAAGCTCTATTATTATAAGGGCAATACCTAAGGGTTTTAATCGCTCCAGGATACATCCGGCGACCAGGACATTTCAGGCTTTAAGGATTGCCGTAAACAGAGAACTTGAATCAATTGAAGAGGCCTTGAGAAAATCTTTGGATTATTTAAATATCGGCGGCCGCATAAGCGTTATTTCGTTTCATTCGCTGGAGGATAAAATAGCAAAGAATACGTTTAAAAGATTCGTTAAGGAAGCGCGGGCCAAATTAATTCAGGCAAAGTCCGGAATCTCAGATATTCGGGCAAAGCCGGAAATCGCAAGTCCGGAGGAAATAGAAGATAACCCACGCTCTCGTTCTGCAAAATTAAGGACAATTGAGAGATTAGAATGAAAATTTCGCGGATTATAAGTGTAATTTTACTGGTTACTTGCTGTTCTTTATTCTACGTATGTCAGCAAACCCAGATAGTTAAGCTATCTTACAAAAAGCAAGAGAAGCTTAGGTTGTCTCGCCAACTTCTTGACCAGAATATGTTTTTGAGGTATAATTTAATGTCGTTGGCATCGTCGGGTAATCTGACTAAGCATCTTAGCACTTTTGAAGCTAATTATGAAATACCTCATTTCTCCCAGATAATTGATCTAAGGGACGCAAATGCCAAAAGGAAGTTAGAGCTAACCTCACTTAGCCGACAGCGGGCTCAAGAATTATCTGTGAAGAACCGGCAGAGTATATTTTTGAGTTTATTTAGCCCTAAATCTCAGGCCCAAGCGCAGACTAAATAACAAGCAATTCTTATTATTACTATAACAATTTAAAGTCGGTACCTTATCGTGTATATACGAAAGCATCACTTTCGCTTCTATGCTGTTGTTTTTTCCTTTCTTGCTTTTTTGTTTCTATTAGTATTGCGCCTTTTTTTTATCCAATGTTTCAGATCCGACTATCTGACAGAACTTGCCGAAAAACAGCATAATTTCTACACGGAATTAGAGCCTGTAAGAGGAACTATATTTGATAGAGACTTAAAATCTTTAAGTTATAATATTGCCGCTGATTCTCTCTATGCTGTGCCTTCAGAGATTGAGGATAAAATTTATCTTGCCGATGAGCTCGAGGCAATATTAGGCCTAGAAAAAGATTTTTTGCTGAATAGGTTGAGGCGCAAGAAATCTTTTATCTGGCTTGCCCGTAAAGTATCCCGACAGCAGGTTGAGGATATTAACGAATTAGATGTTAAAGGTTTAGGTTTTATAAGAGAAAGTAAAAGATGTTATCCTAATAATGAGCTTGCGAGCCATGTACTGGGGTTTGTGGGTTTGGATAATAACGGATTAGAGGGACTGGAATTAAAATACGATAAATATTTAAAGGGAGAGCCGGGGTGGTGTGAGAGTATAAAAGATGCCAAGCAACGGCCTCTTTTTATGAGTGATAAATTTATCCCTCCGCGGGATGGCTATGATTTAGTCTTAACCATTGATCAGGAGATACAGTTTATAGCCGAATATGAATTAGATAAGGCCTATCGAAAATCAAAAGCCGTGGGTGCCATCATCGTAGTTATGAATCCGCAGACAGGCGCAATTCTTGCGATGGCTAACCGGCCGACTTTTGATCCGAATGATAAAGCCGTTGAAAGTGAGGCTCGGCGTAATAGAGCGATTACGGATTATTTCGAACCGGGTTCGGTATTTAAGATTGTAACAGCTTCTGCCGCGCTAGAGGAAAATGCCGTTAGTGAAGAGGATAAGTTTTTCTGCGAGAACGGTAAGTATAAAGTCGGTAATCATATTCTGCGTGATCATAAACCGCACGGATGGCTAAGCTTTACTGAGGTAATTTCAGAATCTAGTAATATAGGAGTTACTAAAATCGCTCAACTCCTGGGAGCAGAAACAGTATATAAATACGCAAAACTTTTTGGGTTTAATTCTTTTACGGGTATTGAGCTTCCCGGCGAAGTAAAAGGTGTCCTCAGGCCGCCTAAGACCTGGTCAAAGACTTCAATTGGGGCAATACCTATAGGACAGGAAGTATGTGTTACAGCTATCCAGTTGGCAAATATGATATCTATCATCGCTAACGGAGGGGTATTGTATAAACCCTATATTGTTGGTAAAATAGTAGATAAAACAGGCGAAATTATAAATGAATTTGCCCCTAAGAAACTACGCCGGGTTATATCTCAGGAAACCTCCCGAAGAATGAAAAATATCTTGGCCCAGGTTGTAGCGGAAGGTACGGGAAGAAGAGCGAATCTGGCTAACTTTAGGGTAGCCGGTAAAACAGGTACGGCTCAAAAGGTAGAAAACGGCAGGTATTCCAATAGTAAATTTATCGCTACGTTTTTAGGCTTCGCGCCTTTAGATAATCCCCGTATTGCTGTTGTGGTGATAGTGGATGAGCCAAAGGGTACGCACTACGGAGGTACGGTATCTGCCCCCGTGTTTAAAAAGGTTGTCAATAAGGTTTTGAAGTATTTGCAGGTATCCCGCGGCATTGAGATGGCAAGGGAAAGATAAGTTTTTTAAATCTAAAATTATCATTATTATGAAATTATCCCGTATTATAAAAAACATAAAACCAGACAACATTGATAATCTAACTGATTTTACGCTAAGAGGTATAACGGATAATTCTAAAGATGTACGTCTTGGTTTTTTATTTTTTGCAATAACGGGTGAGTCTCTTGACGGAAGTGATTTCATAGAAGAAGCAATAAAAAAAGGAGCTCAAGCAATAGTCGTATCAAGTGATAAAAAAATAAAAAATATCAATAAAACATTAATTTATGTGAAGGATGCGCGCGTTAGCCTTTCTCGCGCGGCAGTAGAATTTTACGGCTCACCGTCAGAACAATTAAATTGCATCGGAGTAACCGGAACAAACGGAAAGACTACAATAACTTATATTCTGGAAAGTATTTTTAAGCAGGTAAATATCAATACCGGAGTAATTGGCACAATAAATTACCGTTTTAACGATAAAGTTATCAAAGCAAATAATACAACACCTAGTTCTTTATTTTTACAAAAGATACTTTCTGATATGAAAAAAAGCAATGTGAGTCATTGCGTTTTAGAGGTTTCCAGTCATTCATTGGAACAGGAAAGAGTCGGAGGCATTAATTTTAAGTATGCCATATTTACAAATTTATCCTCCGACCACTTAGATTATCATAAGGATAAGATGTCTTATTTCGCAGCAAAGAAAAAACTTTTTAAAATACTTAATAAAGATGCGCATGCTGTGATAAATATTGATGATGAATACGGACAAAAATTAATAAAGGTAGCCCAGGCTAATATTATTACTTATTCAATAGATACACCTTCTGATATCCGCGCAGAAGATTTAAATTTTGACTCAGAGGGAATGACATTTAATATTGTAGCTTCAAACGCTAAATTTAAAATCAGGGCAAGTCTTATTGGCAGGCATAATGTTTATAATATACTTGCCGCGTTCGCAGTAGGGTTTTGCGAAAACATAGCCTCAGAAGATATAATTGCCGGTATATCTAATTTAGAAGGAGTTCCTGGAAGGCTAGAGAGAATTAAGGGAGATTATCCTTTTAGCGTATTTATTGATTACGCCCATACGGAAAATGCCCTACAAAATGTTTTAGCCACGCTTGGAAAGATAAAACAAAATAGGCTTATTCTTGTTTTTGGATGCGGGGGCAATAGGGATACTACTAAAAGAGCCAAGATGGGGCGTATCGCAGAGGATATGGCTGATAGTGTAATCATAACATCGGATAATCCCCGGAATGAAAACCCTCAGGGTATAATAAAAGATATATTATCCGGGATTAAGAATAAGGATAAGTGTGATATTATCCTTGAGCGTTATTCTGCCATCACGAAGGCATTATCACTGGCAGAAGAAGGGGATATCGTTCTTATTGCCGGCAAGGGCCATGAACAATACCAGATATTAAAAAATAAAAAAATCCATTTTGATGATAGAAAGACAGCTAAGAATATACTGGATAAAAAATTCAATATAGAGTAGTTTAGTGAGTTAATAATGAAGAGAGAGATAGAAAATAAATCCAAGAAAAAGGTTATCATTAAGCGTCAGGATGAATGCTTAAGGCCGTCTATTCCTCAATTTAGCGTTTTTGAGATAATCCGGGCAACGAATGGTAAGCTTATTGCGGGGAGTGATGATTTATCCGTATCGGGTGTATCAACCGATACCCGTACATTATCTAGAGGTAATTTATTTATTGCTATTCGCGGTAAGAATTTCGACGGACATAATTTTATAAATCAGGCAATAGTTAAAGGCGCGCAAGCTATAATAGTTGAAAGTGATTTTCGGTTTGATGCTTCCCAGGGAGCATCCCGCATTAATAAAGATAACTTATCGCTCAAGGATTGCGCGAGTGTAAGCTTTATACGTACAGATGATGCTATTGGAGCCTTATGTAATCTTGCCGCGTTTCATCGCAGGCGTTTTAAAATTCCTGTCGTGGGGATTACAGGTTCCTGCGGAAAGACTACTACAAAGGAGATGGTCGCAGATGTTTTATCGGCAAAGTTTAACGTATTAAAAAATAAAGGGACTTTTAATAATTCAATAGGGGTGTCTCATACACTGCTGGGGTTAAATAAGGAAGTTGATATTGCTCTTGTTGAAATGGGCACGAGTAATTTCGGTGAGATCAAAAGGCTTGCCGAGATAGTAGCACCCAGTATAGGAATAATTACTAATGTCGGTTATTCGCATCTTGAATTTTTTAAAACCATTGATTCTATTTGTAATGAAAAATATGATTTAGTAAAAAATCTAAAGCATCCGTTTATCGCAATATTAAACGGCGATGATATGCGCCTTAGAAAAAAAGCCAAGACTAGTAAGGACCTAAATTTATTTACGTTTGGCCTAAAGAAGACCTGTGATTTCACGGCAACGAATATTGAATGCGCGAGAGGGGTTTTAGAGTTTAGCTTAAATAAAAAACATAGATTTAAGATTAATGTTTTAGGTAGGCAGAATGCTTATAATGTCTTAGCCGCGATTTCCTGCGGCGTTATTTTCGGGTTGAATTATAAAGATATAAAAAATAAATTATCCGCTTTTATTATGCCGTCTACACGTATAAGCCTTAAGAAGATCAGGGGGTATCACGTAATCGATGATACTTATAATTCCAATCCTTTATCGCTTGAGTATGCGATACAAACATTAAGTGAGTTTGATACCAAAGGAAAAAAGGTATTTGTCATGGGTGATATGCTGGAGTTAGGCAAAAGAAGCGTTATGCTGCATCGTGAAATTGCTAAAAAAATAATTAAATCCGGAATAGATACACTGATTACCGTCGGCCCTTTATCGCATCATGCGGCAGATGCTATAAAAACCAAAAAACGAAGCAATTTAAAAGTTTACTCCTGCGGGTGTACCTTAGAAGCGAGGGGTATACTTCTTAATTTGCTTAGGGATGATGACTTGGTGTTGGTTAAGGGCTCCCGTGGTATGCGCATGGAGGAGATAATAGAGGACTTATAATGTTTTATCATTTTCTTTACCCTTTGAAGGATGTTTTTTCTGCTTTTAATATTTTCCGCTATATTACTTTTCGCGCGGGGATGTCGGCAGTAACCTCTTTTTTGGTCTGTGTTATATTTGGGCCTTATATTATAAAAAAGTTGGCCTCACTTAAGGTCTGCGAGAATATTCGTAAGGAAGAATGCTTGGCACTTTATAAAATGCAGCCTCATAAGCAGGGTACGCCCACAATGGGAGGTTTGCTTATAGTATTTGCTATTAGTATTTCAGTTTTACTCTGGGCGGATTTAGCAAATAGCTATATCTTGATTTCTTTATTGAGCGCGTTATGGCTTGCTGCTTTAGGATTTCGCGATGATTATATAAAGCTGGCCAAGTGCCGCTCCAAGGGTTTATCCGGTAAGACAAAATTATTCTGGCAGATAGTTTTAGGGGGAATAATAGGGATAATACTATTTTTTGACGGTACATTCTCAACTGTTTTAGATGTTCCGTTTTTTAAGAAGGTAGTTATTGATTTAGGGTTTTTCTATATCTTTTTTATTATTCTGGTGATTGTAGCCACTTCTAACGCCGTAAATATCACTGATGGCCTAGACGGCCTTGCTATAGGCACCGTTACTATGGTGACAATTTGTTATTTTATCTTAAGCTATATTGTCGGGCATGCGGTTTTTAGCAAATACCTTTTAATCTCTCATATACCTCAGGCGGCAGAACTTACTGTTTTCTGTGCCGCGATATTAGGGGCAGCCTTAGGGTTTTTATGGTTTAATTGTCACCCGGCAAATATTTTTATGGGTGATACGGGTTCACTTGCCTTAGGGGGTATGATCGGAACAATAGCCATACTTACAAAGAAAGAATTACTTTTGATTTTTGTAGGCGGGGTATTTGTTATTGAGGTTTTATCTGTGATAATTCAGGTAATCTGGTTTAAGGCAACCGGTAAGAGAATTTTTAAGATGTCTCCTTTGCATCATCATTTTCAGATGTTGGGGTGGAAGGAGTCTAAGATAATTATCCGTTTTTGGATTGTAAGTATAATATTTCTTATTTTTGCTCTAATCACGCTTAAGTTAAGGTAGTAAGAGAAACTTGGTATTAAAAATGAAGAATACAAATTTTAAAAACAAAAGAGCAGTTGTTGTGGGGGCAGCAAGAAGCGGAATATCCGCGGCAAAGCTTCTTAGAGATTTAGGCGCTAAAGTATTAGTTAGTGATTCTAAGGACACTAAAGAGATACGAAAAAATAGCAGGCAATTAAAAAGGTTAGGAATAGACGTAGAATTAGGCGGGCATTCAAGAGAGTTATTCAGGCGTTGTGATTTAGTTGTTGTAAGCCCCGGAGTCTTACTTACCGCGGCGTGTCTTAATTGGGCGCGCGCTGAAAATATCCCCGTAATCAGTGAGATTGAGTTAGCCTCGCAGGTTTGTCCCGCTGCGATTGTGGCGATTACGGGAACCAGCGGAAAATCTACCACTACTACTTTGGTGGGGCATGTTTTAAACAGTAATTCAAAGAAGGCTTATGTCTGCGGAAATATCGGTAAGCCTTTTTCACAAGAAGTGGCAAAAGTTAAAAAGGGTGATTTGGTAGTTTTAGAGATCAGTTCGTTTCAGTTGGAGGCCTGTTTTAATTTTAAGCCGAAGGTTTGCGTTATATTAAATTTTAGCCCTAATCATCTCAACCGTCATAAAGATTTAGATGATTATTTAAAAGCTAAAAAGCGTATATTTTTAAATCAAGATAAAAATGATTTCGCGGTTTTTAATAAAAATGACGCAATAGTCGCAAGGCTTGCTAAAGAGGTTAAATCCAGGGTGAAATTTTTCGCAGCTGATGATAAAAATTTAGACGCTAATTACGCGGCAGCAGTAAGCGTGGGTAAGATATTCGGTATAACTAAAGCTGATTGTTTAAAGGCGCTGGAAAATTTTAAGGGTCTTGAGCATCGTATGGAATTTATAGATAAGATTGAGGGGGTCAGCTTTATTAATGATTCTAAAGCTACAACAGTCGTATCAACTACCTGGGCGTTAAATAGGATTTATAGTCCGGTAATCTTAATCGCCGGGGGGCAAGATAAAGGGGTAGATTTTAAAAGTATAAAAGATTTAGTGCGGCGCAAGGTAAAGGTTTTAATTTTGATAGGCGAGGCAAAGAATAAAATAAAAAAAGCTTATAAAGGTATTGTGCCGATTATTGAATGCGAAAATCTTAAAAAGGCAGTTTATGCGGCCTTCAACATGAGTCTTGAGGCGGATTGTGTTTTGCTTTCGCCTATGTGCGCAAGCTTTGATATGTTTAGCGATTTTGAACAAAGAGGGAATGTTTTTAGAGAAGAAGTTAAACAGCTAAAAAAGAAACAGGACTAATTAGCTAACTAAGAGATTGCAATGCCTTATAAAAGAATAAGTATGCGCAACATACGAATATCGATATTTCTCATAACGTTTATATTGATTTGTATCGGTGTAGTTATGATTTACAGCGCGTCTTCTATCTATGTATGGGAGAAACTGGGGGATTCAAATTTTTATTTAAAGAAGCAGATTTTATATTTAGGTATTGGGTTTATTCTTGCGCTTATTGCTATGGCCTTTGATTATCGGATCTTGCAAAAATACGCCAAGATTATTTTTGGTATTTCTTTATTTTTACTTATTCTGGTTTTAGTAGTGGGTAAAGAGATAGGGGGTGCCAGGCGTTGGTTTCGGATATTTGGTTTTAGTTTTCAACCTTCGGAATTAGCGCAGGTAGGCTTGATTGTTTATTTAGCGGATTTTATTTCCCGCAATAAAAATTTAATACATAATTTTTGGCGGGGGTTTTTACCTCCGATGATAGCTTTAGCGGCGATGGCGTCTTTAATATTAATGCAGCCGGATTTAGGGGGCACTGTGAGTTTAATAGCTATTGCCTTTATTATGCTATTTGTCGCAGGGGTGAGGCTTTCAAATCTAGGGTTCTGCATTTTGTCGGCACTGCCCGCGCTTCATTTCTTAATATTTAACGTTCCTTATCGTAAAGCAAGGATTTTAGCCTTTCTTAATCCCTGGCTGGATCCTAGAGGTAGCGGGTTTCAAATTATTCAATCCCAGATTGCTTTGGGTTCAGGCGGCCTCTTTGGTTTGGGTATCGGCCAAAGCAGGCAGAAGTTATTCTATCTTCCCGCCGCGCACACCGATTTTATATTTTCCATAATCGGAGAAGAGTTGGGCTTATTAGGCACACTTCTGATTATCGTACTTTTTATTGCTTTTATCTGGCAGACATCTTTGATTTCTCGCTATGCTAATGATATTTTCGGAAAATTTTTAAGTCTGGGTATCATTTCTATGATCGCGCTAAAGGCCTGTATAAATATAGGGGTCTCAATAGGTTTTTTACCGACAAAGGGATTGCCTTTGCCTTTCATAAGTTATGGCGGTACCGCCTTAGTAATTGATATGATTTGTGTTGGACTGCTGTTGAATATTTCCAGGGCAAATGATGCGACGGCTGCGATTAGTTAAGAAGAGTTATTTTCCAGGAGCTGGTAAATTAAAATGAAAGTGATAGTTACAGCAGGCGGGACATACGGGCATATCAATCCGGCCCTTAGTCTGATTTTGCATCTAAAGACAAAAAAACTTCACGATATTTTACTGGTTAGCCCCAATGAGGAATTAAAAGAAAATTTAGCCAAAGAAAATATTCTTACATATGTTATAGCAAATTGTAAAATCAACACGCATTCTATTATGACTTTTATTAGGAGCATATTTAGATTGTTTAAGGCAATGGGGAGTTGCTTTAATATCTTGCGTCTTGAGAAGCCGCAGGTTGTTATAGGTTTTGGGGGTTATGCTTCTTTTCCTCTGGTTATGGCAGCCTGTATATTAAGAATCCCGGCAGCTATCCATGAGCAGAATGTCTCCATGGGGCGCGCGAACCGCCTCTTATCTTATTTTGTAAAAAAGGTACTGGTAAGCTTTGAAGAAACAAAAAAATTCGCCGCACTTACCCATTCGGGCACAGGTAAGAAAACAGTATTAGTAGGTAATCCTATCCGCCCGCAGATGAAGCGTATGGATAAAAAAAAAGCTTTAGAATATTTGGGGTTAGATAGTGAATTATTTACTGTTTTAGTTATGGGGGGGACAGCCGGCGCTCATAATATAAATGAAAAATTTATAGAGGCATTAGGGCAAATAGAAAATGATAAATTGCAGGTTATACATATTACCGGTCAAAGGGATCTTGAATTAGCGCGGCGAACTTACGCGAAAATGGGTTTTAAAAATAAGGTAGTTGGTTTTTCCGATCAAATCTCTTATATGTTTAGCGCGGCAGATATATTAATATCCCGGGCAGGGGCATCAACGATTTCGGAAATCTCTTATTTTAAGCTGCCGGCTATTTTAATACCTTATCCTTATGCCGGAGCCCATCAGCTTGCGAATGCGAAAGTTCTAGTCGGGCGTAATCAGGCGCTCATGATTGAAGAGAAAAATTTAAATAGCCGTAATTTAGGCAGCTATATAGTTGATTTTATCAATGATCCTGTAAAGCTTGATGCGCTTCGGGAAGGATTTACGCGAAGTAAGACAGGTAATAAGGAAGGGCGCGATTTGGACAATAATAATATTCTTCTAGCCGTTAATAGGCTGGCTGATGAATTATTAATGCTTGTTAAAAAAAGGAATCCAAATGAAATATAAGTTTTTTGTAGCATTTATTGTGCTATTTTTTGCTTTGTGTGTTGTCTCGCATGATGTTTCAGCAAAAGAGAAGAAGTGGCGCCAGAAAAAAAGCGAGCATTTTATTGTTTATTTTCAAGATGTACCTAATGATTTTATAGAAGAGATAATTGATGAGGCTGAGCGGCACTATATCAAGATAACTCAGAATTTGGGTTTTACCAGGTATGATTTCTGGATTTGGGATAATAGGGCGAAAATTTATATATACGATGATAAAGATGATTTTATTAATACTACTAATCAGCCGCAATGGAGCGGCGGAGTAGTGCACTATCAGCAAAAAATAATCAAGACCTATCCTCAGATGGCCGGATTTTTTGATTCTCTCTTGCCGCATGAATTAGGGCATATTATTTTTCGCGAATTTGTTGGAAACGATACGCGTATTCCTCTCTGGCTAGATGAAGGAGTAGCTTCTTATCAGGAAAGAACAAAAAGGATCGCGGCAGACAGGGTTGTTAAGCGAGCATTAAAAATGGAGAGTTTTATAGGGCTTGAGGAATTAACCAAGATGGATGTGCGCAAGGTTACTGACCGTAAACAGGTAGAGCTTTTTTATGCCGAATCAGTGAGTGTGGTTAATTTTATAATCTCAAAGTACGGCAGGGGAATATTCGGTTGGTTCTGCCGTGATTTAAGAGACGGTGATGATTTTAAATCTGCTCTCTGGCGCTTCCATTGCCGGGACCTTGAAGCTTTAAATAAGAAGTGGGTGAAATATCTGAAAGAATAAGTGTCAGAGTGTCATCACTCGCTGCGCTCGTTAGTGTCAGAGTAGTAAAGTTTAAAATCTTTCATTTCGATACTTTATTATGGATTATAAACATATACATTTTATCGGTATAGGCGGAATCGGCATGAGCGGGATTGCTTCTATCTTGCGCAGTAAAGGTATAATTGTTAGCGGTTCTGATATAAAAAAATCGCGTATAACGGATTCACTTAAAAATCAGGGGATTAGAATATATCTGGGACATAATTCTGAAAATATCCGTGGCGCTGATTTAGTTGTTTATTCTTCGGCGATTAATGCTGATAATGCAGAATTAAGAACAGCAAGGGGCCTTGGTATTAATGTGATAGAGAGGGCGGAATGTCTTGCCGAGTTGATGAAGGGTACCTTCTCGATAGTAGTTGTCGGTTCTCACGGAAAGACAACTACTTCTTCGCTTGCTTCTTATATGTTGGCAAGCGCGGGTTTTGAACCTACTGCTGTTATCGGGGGCATAGTAAATAATTGGGATAATAATATTTATCTCGGTGCGAGTAAATATTTTGTAGCAGAAGCCGATGAAAGTGACGGAACGTTTTTAAAGTATGCGCCGGATTATTCCATTATTACAAATATTGATTCGGAGCATTTGGATTTTTATAAAAATTATTCCCGTGTGATTGATAGTTTCGCTGAATTTGCCGCAAAAACTAAAGAGGGCGGATGCATTATCGGATGCGGTGATGATGTCAATATAAAAAAGATTTTAGATGGTCTAAAAAGACGCAGCATAACCTTTGGTTTTGGCAGTAGTTGTGATATTACCGCCGATAAGGTATCCCTGGAATATTTTAGCTCTAGCTTTAATTGTATATATAACGCAAAGCGAGTGGGGAATTTTAAGCTTTCTGTTCCGGGACTGCATAATGTATCGAATTCGTTGAGCGTTATCGCGCTGGGCTTGGAACTAGGCATAGATAAAAAAGTAATTTACGAAAGCCTGCTTAATTATCGCGGCATTAAGAGAAGGTTTCAGGTGAAGGCAAAATCTGATAAATATATAATAATCGATGATTACGCGCATCATCCTACGGAGATAAAGGCGACCCTAGCTGCATTAGCGCCCCTTCTAAACGGAAGTAGCCTTAGGAATTCTAGCAAGGGCATAGCTACCGGTTATAAGAGAGTTATTGCCGTATTTCAACCGCACCGTTATAGCCGCACCAAGCATCTTTTGGATGAATTCGCCCAAAGCTTTAGCGATGTGGACCACCTTATTATCACTGACATATACGCAGCCGGGGAAGCTCCCATAGAGGGGATAAGTGCTGAGGTTTTATGTGATAAAATAAAAAAAAGGCGAGAGAAAAATATAGAGTTCGTACGTAAAGATAAGGTGGTCAGTAGAATTTTAAATATCATATCCCACGGAGATATAATAATAACTCTGGGCGCTGGGGATATAGGAAAATTAACAGATGAATTATCTATCAAGATTGTCGGGAAAAATTAAATTTGATGAATCGCTTAAATCGCGTTCAACTTTTAAGATAGGAGGCAGGGCCAGGATTTGGTTTGAGCCGGATAGTATTAATGATTTATGTTCTGCTGTAAAAGTTGCAAGAGACAAAAAGATCCCCGTATTGATTATAGGTGCAGGTAGTAATATATTGGTGGCAAAGAAAAAAATAAACGTGATGGTAATAAACCTTAACGCCAAGGAATTTAAAAGGATAGAATTTGGGAAACAGATAGTTGACTGCGGGGCGGGAGTAAAGCTTAGTTTCTTAATAAAAAAGGCCGCATCGTGCGATTTGGGAGGATTAGAGTTTTTAAGCGGTATTCCGGCAACGGTCGGGGGAGCGCTTTCTATGAATGCGGGCATATCGTTTAAAATTCCCGCGGCGCCGGGGGAGAGAAAAAGTAATAAATTACGCCTGGCGAACATAGCGAATTTATTAGAAGATATTACGGTTATGACATATAGGGGAATAATTCGCAGGATAAATAAAAAAGATTTAATCTTTGGATATCGCCGTTCTAACCTGTCAAAATACATAATTCTAAGCGCGCGTTTTAAATTGATTAAAAAGACCAAAAAACAGATCAAAGAAGACATTAAGGAGTATCTGGTTTATCGAAGGCGTACTCAGGACTTACGCTTTGCGTCTTTAGGGTGTATCTTTAAAAATCCTAAAAGCAATATAAGCGCGGGGCGTCTTATCGATTTATGCGGCTTAAAAGGTAAGATGATAGGGGATGCGTGTATTTCCGAGAAACATGCTAATTTTATTTTAAATAAAGGCAATGCTAAAGCGGGTGATGTATTACGGCTTATCCGGTTTATCAAGAAGAAGGTTAGAAATAAATTTAATATTGTTTTGACTCCGGAAATTAAAATATGGAACTAGAGAATATCAAAAATGAATTTGGTTTAATTGGTGTTTTAATGGGCGGACCGTCAAACGAACGTACGATATCTTTAAGGTCAGGTAAGGCGGTGAGTGAGGCGTTAAAATCACTAAACCTGGATGTTGTTGATTTAGACATTAAAGACAGTGACATCGATAAGGTCGCTAAGCAAATAAAAAAAAGTCGCATTGATATTGCTTTTATCGCACTACACGGCGCTTTTGGCGAAGACGGCACAATACAGCAGTTATTGAGTGATAATAATATTCCTTATACCGGGTCGGGTGTCGCGGCAAGTAAATCAAGCTTAAATAAAATAACCGCGCGAAATATCATGAAGCAGGGCGGTTTATTAGTGCCTGATGCTTTGATATTAAAAAAAGATAATTTTGATATCACAAGTATTGCTGAATTTCCTTTAGTGGTTAAACCTGTTTCTTCCGGATCAAGCATAGGGCTTACTATTGTAGAAACTAAAGAGGGTATTAAGTCCGCGCTTGATGATGCTTTTAAATATGACGATCAGGTTTTAATGGAGGATTATATAGAGGGCAGAGAGCTTACGGTGAGTATCTTAGATGAAAAGGCGCTTTCGGTTATAGAGATAGTCCCAAAACGTAAGTTTTTTGATTATCAGGCAAAGTATACGGTGGGTTTGACCGATTATATAATACCGGCAGTTTTAGAAAAAGATGTTTATGGAAATGTTCAGGAAAGTGCTCTCGCAGCGCATCGTGCGTTGGGGTGCTGTGGGTTTTCCCGTGTGGATATGATTATGAATTCTAAGAATAATCTTATTATCCTGGAAGTTAATACTATTCCCGGAATGACTCGAAACAGTCTTTTGCCTAGGGCGGCCGCAGCCGAAGGATACGACTTTGCCGAGCTCTGTCTTAAGATTTTAAAATTGGCGAAAAAATCATGCGAATAACAGAAGAAGATAAAACGTTTCATCCGCTTAAGTTTTTAATTTTGATATGCCTGGCGGTTGCCGTATGCGCAGCACTTATTTATCTAATAAAGGCAAGGACGGTTAAATCCACGTACTTTAATATAAGCAGGATTGTTATGCGAGGGGGCGCGAATATTGCGCCGCCGTCTTATCTATTAGGCAAGAATTTATTCAGCGTTGATTTAGAAAGAATAGAGAAAAGGCTTTTTTTTGATTATCCAAAGTTGCGCAGCGTAGATATCTTACGTTCTTTACCGAATGTATTAGTTATAAATGCTGAGGAGAGATTACCGGTCGCGAAAATAAATCTGCCGTTAATTATCTCTGCTAAAAAGCGCGCGCGCGATAAAATGTACTTCGTTGATTGCGAAGCGGTTATCTTGGAGATGCCCCTTATTGAAAAATATGAAAAATTACCGGAAATTATTGGAGTGAAGGATAAGATAAAAATTTTTTATATCGGCCAAAAATTAAAGAATGATGATTTAAATGTTGCTTTAAATATTCTAAGAGCATACAATGTAACGGATAATCTTCGTATTTATCCTATAGAGCATATTGATATAGCTGATTCATCCGGGATATTCTTTAAAATTAGGGTTAGTCCTTTCAGTCCTTCAAAGGTATCACCTGCGCGCGCAAGTAGAAACAAATTGCGCATAAAAATAATAATCGGCAAAGACGAAATTGAAAAAAGGATTAAAATACTATCTTCGCTTTTGCCGAAGATAAGATCGAATTTAAAAAAGATAAAGTATATTGATTTAAGGTTTCAGGATCCTGTTACGGGTACCCAATAAATAATAGCGCTAAGTTAGGCGGGCAAATAGATAAAACAGGTTTACCCCAAATTTTAGAAATACACTACAAAATTCGGGATTACCTCAACAAGCGCGTTGAAATCTCTTTGAGCTTTCAACGGTTGCTCCTACGGACAGATTTTTCATTAGAAAAATCTGGGTTATATGCTAAAACGCGATAAGGTAATTTGCGGTATAGATTTAGGATCAAGTAAATTTAAGGCTGTCGTATCTCTTGTGGACGGACGGGGAAATTTTTATCGTTTTGAGCATGTTGAGGCTAAAAATTCGGGAGTCAGAGGCGGCGTTGTTACGGATATATCCAAAGCAACGCTCGTCTTAAAGCAGCTAATAGCAAAATTAGAAAATAAAATAAACCGTAAGATAAAACGTGTATATGTGAATATAGGCGGTAAAGATTTGGTTTTTCGCAATGCTAATGCGGTTACGCCGCTTACAGACAGAGGCAATAAAGTCGTAACCCAGGCAGACATAAATTTGGTTAATTCCTATGCTCGTTCGCTAAATGTAAAATTAGGGGAGGAGATAATACATGATTTTGCTTATCGTTATATTTTAGATGATCATAACCAAGTGTTAAATCCCAAGGGTTTATACGGGCATAAGATAGCCGCGGATTTATATCTGGCGGTGAGTTCAATTAATCATATTGAAAATATCGCAAAATTAATTAATCAGGCAGGCCTTGAAATTGAGTCTTTGGTATTTTCAGGCCTGGCTTCATCGCTTGCGGTATTGGATAAGAAGCAAAAGGAAGAGGGTTGTGTTTTGGTTGATATCGGAGCGGACCTTACGCATCTTCTTATTTTTAAGGACGCTAACTTACGTTTTTGTGATGTTTTAGCTTACGGTGGTAATAATATTACTTCCGGAATCTGCGATGTTCTAAATCTTCCCCGCAACCTGGCAGAAGAGATAAAGGATGCTTATGGGAGCGCTATAAGCCAAGATATAGACGCCGAAGAAGAAGTGATGATAAAAAAGGATGATTCGTATCAGCCTATTCGGCGTAGGGTTATTTCCAGCGTAATCGAACCGGAAGTTACTCAGTTACTTACGCGTTTAAAAGAAAAGATTGATTCGAGTTCTTATCTTTCAGGTAGAGGTTATTCTGTGATTATAACCGGCGGTAGCAGTTTGTTGGATGGTTTGCTGGAGTTGGCTGAGTCTGTTTTGGGCGTCTCGGTTAAACTGGGTATTCCTAAGGTAGAGGGTTTTCGAGGTAAAAATTTGCTTAAATCTTCTAATAGAGCTGTTGGCTTTGCTTCTGCTATCGGTTTATTGCATTATGGCTTGGATATGACTAAAAGCAATAAGTTTACCATATTTAGATCTAAAGATACAAATCTTCTGACGTATATCTCAGCGAGGCTAAAAGGTATATATAGCGATTATTTTTAGGTTTCTGTTATTTTTAGCTATTTTGTGCTGTGTGTTTAATTATGTTATAGTGCCTAAATATGCGGATTATTATATATATATTATGTTTGGTATTGTTTGTAGTTTTCCCCTCCGTTATTTATGCCGATACATATAAATATAGGGATGATAAGGGAAAAATTCATTTTGTTATCTTTGTCTCTGATATTCCTGAGCGTTATCGCGATAGAGCTGTAAAAGTAGAGGTTTCAAGGGGGAGGAGTTCGGCTAGTCGCGAGGTAGAAGATAAAATATAGACTGGGATGGTCTCTGCAGCCGAAAATCCGGCAGGCAGAAAAAAGACGAGAAAGAATGTAGAAATATATGTTACTACTTGGTGCCCGGTTTGTACTAAATTAGAGAAATTCTTAAAAAAGGAAAAGATTAAATATAAAAAATATGATATAGAAAAAAGTAGAGAATGTAGGAAAAAATATAAAAAGCTTGGTGGCAACGGTGGTGTGCCACTTATTAAGGTTGGATCAGAGGTCTTTTTGGGCTATAACTCTCAAGCAATTCTTTCGGCATATAATCGATAAATAAATTTTGGCAAAGGTTTAGGGTGAGCTCAAGGGTGGCGTTTTTAAGCTACTTTTTAAGCTTTTTATTGACCCCGTTAGAGATAACAGCTAAACTATTTAGTGCGGTAGTTCCTGATTAAGAAGCACAGAGTTTATATAAAGTTTTCGATAAATATACGGTCGTCCAAAGACGACCTATCTCTAACGGGGTTGACCATATTAGAAGTTATGTTATTATGGTATGACTGGATTGGGTCTAAAAGGATGTACCCCGCCGATGGCGGGGTTTAATTCGACCAAATAACTTACTCACACTTTCGTGTTCGTAAGCTATGGTTTCATTAAATGACCGTAAAAGAGAATATCTTACGTATTTCTAACGATATATCTTCTATTTGTAAAAAGTTCGCAAGAGACCCAGGCGAGGTTACACTTCTTGCGGTTATCAAGCAGGCAGAAGTAGGGCAGATTAAAGAAGCGATTGATTTCGGTCTGTCTAGCCTTGGCGGGAATAAAGTTCAGGATACTCTTAAAAAATATCAGGCGTTATCTAATGATCATTGTCTTGTCGATCTCATTTCGTGGCATATGATCGGCCACTTGCAGACTAATAAAGTAAAGACAGTAGTTGAGATTTTCGATTTGATTCATTCAGTGGATAGTCTGCGCCTGGCAGAAGAAATAGATAAGCAGGCTGAAAAAAAAGATAAAATCCAGGATGTATTGATTGAGGTTAATTTATCGAATGAAGCAACAAAATGCGGAGTGAGGGAGAAGGAAACATTAGATTTAGCGCAACATATTTTAAGCATGGATAATATGCGTCTTAAGGGGTTAATGACCATGGCTCCCTTCTCTGAAGCTTGCGAAGACTCGCGTAAATATTTTAAGGCATTAAGGTTACTTAAGGATAAAATTAATAATTGCCTGGTTAAAAAACATCAGGCACGATTAGATGTTCTTTCTATGGGGATGACCCAGGATTACGGAGTTGCGATTGAGGAGGGTTCAACCATTGTAAGAGTAGGCAGAGCAATTTTTAAATAAAAGATAAAAGTTATGAGTATTGTAAAAAAAATAGGTATTATCGGTTTTGGGTTTATGGGTTCAGCTATTGCCGAGCAGATTAAATTAAAGCATGAAGTTTGGGTCTTTGATAAGGATAAGGATAAGATCAAGGGTCTTACAAAAATAAACATTGCTGGGGATATAATTGATTTAGGTAATGAAGCTGATGTGATAATTTTAGCGGTTAAACCGCAGGACTTTACTGATATTTTAAAAGAACTAAAAGAAGCAGGAAATTATATAAAGAATAAGATAATTATTTCTATTGCCGCCGGGATAACGACAACTTATATTAGTAAATGCTTTGGTGAAGAGATACGTGTAGTCAGAGTAATGCCAAATTTACCGGCTAGGATTGCTATGGGGATGAGCTGTTTATGTAAAGGTGAGTTTGCAAAAGAGGAAGATCTTAAATTCGCACAAGAATTATTTGATAATCTAGGGGATACATTAGTTTTAAATGAGGATAAGATGGATGCTGCGACCGCTATATCCGGCAGCGGCCCGGGTTATTATTATGATTTGATTGAGGGCAAAGAAATAAAAGAGGCCAAAGAGTATTTAATAAGCGATTTTATTCCTTCTTTGAGAGCAGCAGCAGAATCTTTAGATTTTACCAAGGAGGAAGCGAAGAAATTAGCGGATTCTACGGGTTATGGAAGTTTTTCTTTTCTTGAGCAGTCAAATATTACGCCGCTGGAATTAAGGAAACAGGTTACATCAAAAGGCGGCACAACGGAGGCGGGTTTAGAAGTTTTACATAGAGGGGGCTCATTAGAAGATGCCGCAAAGGTAGCTCTTAAACGTGCTAAAGAATTATCTAAATGAAGCCCAAACTTACGAAACGATAGGTTTGTAAGTTTGATGGCTAAATTTATCTTTGACATGAACGATGTTAAGGATTCAATTCACGCGTATAATTTATGTTAATTTCGTTTCTGTGAGTTATGCATTTATTAAAGGAGTAAAAATGTCAAAAATCGGTATTATCGGCGGAAGCGGGTTGTATGACATAGAAGGAATTAAGAAAGTAAAATCTGTTAAGGTTGCCACACCCTTTGGCTCGCCTTCCGATGAATACATCACCGGCGAGCTGGAAGGGAAAGAGGTGGTATTTTTACCACGGCACGGTAAGGGTCATAAAATTTCACCCAGTAAGATAAACTATCAGGCTAATATTTTCGGCATGAAGAAGTTAGGCGTTGAATGCATACTTTCTGTTTCTGCCTGCGGGAGCTTAAAGGATGAAATGGCCCCTATGGATTTTGTTTTACCTGATCAATTCATTGATAGGAGTAATAGGGGGAGAGTGATGACATTCTTTGATGAAGGTATTGTAGCTCATGTTGGGTTTGCTGATCCAATATGCTTAAATCTATCAAAGATTATTTTATCATCTGCAGAAAAACTTAATATTAAGACGCATCCAAAGGGAACATATATTAATATGGAAGGTCCGGCTTTTTCTACAAAGGCAGAGTCAAATCTTTATCGTTCCTGGGGAGCATCTATCATCGGAATGACTAATATTGCCGAGGCACGTCTTTCCCGTGAGGCCGAGATGTGCTACTCTACACTTGCCGCTGTTACTGATTATGACTGCTGGCATCCGAATCATGATAACGTAACAGTTGAAATGGTAATGCGGAATCTTACAGAGAATGTGGGAAATGCGAAAAAGATAATAAGGCAGGTGGTGAGAGATTTGCCCGATAACGCGGATTGTAAATGCAAGAACGCGTTAAAATACGCAATCGTTACCAATAAAGATGTAGTGCCAAAAAAAACAAAGAAAGACCTGGATATTATTATCGGAAAGTATATGTAGAAAATATATGGACAAGATAAATTATAAATCTACTTTAAATCTTCCTAAGACGAGTTTTCCCATGAAGGCAAATCTCGCTCAACGCGAGCCTGCGATTTTATCTTCCTGGAATAAAATGGATCTCTATGGATTAATCCGTAAAAAACGAAAAGGAAGTCCTAAATATATCTTACATGACGGGCCTCCCTATGCTAACGGCAATATTCATATAGGGCACGCGTTAAACAAAATATTAAAAGATATAGTTATAAAATTTAGAACCATGCAGGGATTCGATGCGCCTTATGTTCCCGGATGGGATTGTCACGGCCTGCCGGTAGAATATAGTTTGTTTAAGGAGATGGGGCTTACTAAGCATGAGGTTGATCAGGTAGAATTTAGAAGGAAGGCAAAAAAGTATGCTTCTAAGTTTGTTAACGTGCAGAAAAAAGAATTTATAAGATTAGGGATTCTGGGTGAGTGGGATAAGCCGTATCTTACTTTAATTCCGCAGTATGAAAAAGATATCTTAAAATCTTTAGCAAATTTAGTCGAGAAGGGCTATATATATCGTGGGTTTAAACCGGTTAACTGGTGTTATCAATGTGAGACGGCACTTGCTGAGGCAGAAGTTATCTATAGTGAACATAGTTCAAATTCGGTATTTGTTAAGTTTAGGATTAAAGACGGTGAGTTTGGCGATGGCAAACACTATTTACTTATCTGGACGACTACGCCTTGGACATTGCCGGCTAATGTTGCGATTGCTGTTGGCCCTGATTTAAGTTATGTTAGTATTAAAATAGGTGCTGCTACGCTTTTTCTGGCAGAGTCTCGCCTTGAAACTTTAGTTAATTCCGGGATCGTAAAAGATTATAAAAAAATAGGTACGTTTAAAGGTAGTGATTTAGACGGATTAAAATATGAGCATCCTTTTATTGATAGAGAAGGTAAAGTGGTTCTGGCTGATTATGTATCGGCTGAAGAAGGAACTGGTTGTGTGCATACCGCGCCCGGACATGGGCAGGAAGATTATTTAACCGGGTTAAAATATAACTTAGACGTTGTTATGCCCGTAGATAATAAGGGCCAATTTAATGAAGACGTACCTGATTTTATCCGGGGGCTAAACGTACATAAAGCTGATAAGATTATAATTGATAAATTAAAAGAGAAGAATGCGCTACTTGAGCAATCTCAAATTAATCATTCTTATCCGCATTGCTGGAGATGCAGGAATCCTGTTATTTTTCGCGCCACAGAACAGTATTTTTTAAAGATTGATCATAAAGACTTAAGAAAGAAAGTATTGGATTCTATAAAAAAGATAAACTGGGTGCCTGCCTCAGGAGAGAAGAGAATTACTACTATGGTAGAGAATAGGCCCGATTGGTGTCTATCCAGGCAAAGATTATGGGGAGTACCTATTCCGTCAATTTATTGTGAAGGGTGTCGCAAGGAAGGGTTGTATCCGGAAGTTATCAATAACTTTTCGGAGATAGTAGCAAACGAGGGCAGTGATGCATGGTTTATTCGTAATGTGGAGGATTTGGTTCCTAAAGATTTTAAATGTCCCGGATGCGGCGGATCTACTTTTAAAAAAGGTAATGATATTCTTGATGTATGGTTTGATTCGGGGGTAAGTCATCAGGCAGTGTTAAAGGCAAGAGAAAATTTAGCGTTTCCGGCGGATTTATATCTGGAAGGGTCCGATCAGCATAGAGGGTGGTTTCAGTCTTCGCTTATTCCTTCTGTAGCGATTGAGGGAAAGCCGGCTTTTAAAAGCGTATTAACACACGGGTTTGTTGTTGATAGCAATGGCAGAAAGATGGCAAAATCCGTTGGTAATGTTGTCGCACCTCAGGATATTATTGAGAAGTACGGCGTGGATATCCTAAGGTTGTGGGTGGCATCGAGCGATTATAAGGAAGATATACGCATATCCGATGAGATAATCGCGCGTATGTCTGAGGCGTATCGAAAGATAAGAAATACAGTGAGATTTTTATTGGGTAATTTAGACGATTTTGATTCTCAGTGCGATTCTGTTGATTATGATAAGATGCTTCTTTTGGATAAGTGGGCGCTTTCGCGCACGCATAGCCTATTAGGTGAGATAAATTCAAATTATGAGAAATTTAATTTTTACTCTTTATATCATGCTATATATAATTTTTGTATTGTGGATTTAAGCTCATTTTATCTGGATATACTTAAGGATAGGCTGTATACGTTTAAAGATGCGTCTTTGGGGCGAAGAAGCGCACAAACTGCTTTATTTGAGATATTGCTTGTTATCACAAAGACAATAGCGCCTATATTGTCTTATACGGCAGAAGAGATATGGCAGAGTTTTAAGGATAAAACCCCGGAAGTTTCAGAATCTGTACATTTGACATCCTGGCCGGAGGTTAAAAAAGAGTATATAAATCCTGACTTAGAGAAGAACTTTGCCCGTATTATCATTCGCAGGGATACAGTCTTAAAAATACTTGAAGAAAATAGAATCAATGGTATAATTAAGAGTTCCTTGGAGGCAAAAGTTAAGCTTTATTTTGATAAAGACGAAGAATATAGTTTTTTTGAGAAATATTTAGATGATTTACCAGCCATGTTTATTACATCGGCAGTTTCTATTGGCAGGGGGGATGAATTTAAGGTGGAAGTAGATAAGGCCGATGGAGAAAAATGCGTAAGGTGTTGGAATTGGAGCGTAGATATTAAAAAAGATTCGTATGGCAATTCAGTGTGCGGTAGATGTATAGACGCGATTAAATAATTAAAGGTTATCCCGTTTCGTAAGAAGTATCAAAATTATCTTCGATAGTTTTGATACACTCAACGGGATCAATTCTGAAATACAACTTATGTCGTTTTAAAACTCCACAAGTTGTTTCGTTATTGAGATTTTGGAGGCACTTAAATGAAGACAAAAGCACGCAAGAAAATGAATAAAAAGGAATTAAAGGTATTTAAAGAGCTATTGCTTAAGAAAAAAGAAAAGATAGTAGAAGGCATAGAGCATGTTTCGGCAGATTCTCTTAAGAAGTCCCAAAAAGAGGCATCAGGGGATATATCATCTTATACTTATCATATGGCTGATGTGGCCACAGATAACTATGATAGAGAATTTTCTTTAACTTTAGGGGGTGCTGAGCGTGAAATGCTTTATAAGGTTACAGAGGCTTTAAGAAGAATAGAAGATGCAACTTATGGAATATGCGAAGATTGTCTTAAATTGATTGCCAAGACACGCCTTAAGGCTGTGCCTCATGCAAAGCTGTGCGTTAAGTGTCAGGAAACAAAAGAAGAGAAATAGAAAGTATCAGAGAGTCAAAGTGTCAAAGTCTATGACACTCTGATACTATGATACTATGATATTAATTAGCATTTGCGTGTTATTTCTGGACCAATTAACAAAATATCTTGCTTTAGCAAAGCTTTCCCCGGGAAATTCCTTTTCTGTAATAAAAAATGTATTTCATTTAACGCTTGTTTATAATTCCGGCAGCGCTTTCGGTCTATTTAAGAACGGCAGGATTATTTTTATATTCTTAGCATTTTTTGCCGTAATATTCATAGCGCGATATTTAATTTCTAAAAAAGATAGTTTGAGCATAAGTTTGAAACTGCCTTTAGTTTTAATTATGGCGGGCGCCGCGGGTAATTTAATAGATAGAATACGATTTGGATACGTTATTGACTTTTTAGATTTTAGGATTTGGCCGGTGTTTAATATCGCAGACAGCGCTATAACTATAGGGGTAGTGTTATTTGCCTGGTATACAATAAAAACTCCCAGCGAAAAAGAAATAGCAAAAGAACATTAAAATTGATTTTATGCATCCTATCCTTTTTACAATAGGCCCTTTCAAAATTTATTCTTACGGTTTTTTTCTTGCCTTGGCTTTTTTATCAGTAACTCTTCTTTCGGAAAAAGAGGCTAAAAAAAGAAGCATTAATCTTATCACTATTTCTAATTTTTGCCTGATATCACTTATCGCGGGTGTAGCCGGGGCGAGATTATTGTTTATTATCATGAACATAGATATCTTCATAAGCAGCCCTAAAGAGATAATCATGTTTCAGCATGGAGGCCTTGTTTGGTACGGTGGCTTAATCTCCGCGCTGATTTCAGGATTTTCTTATCTTAAATTAAAGAAGCAGGATATTTTAGGCGTATTGGATCTAATGGCTCCTTATCTTGCTCTAGGGCAGGCTATAGGCAGGATAGGTTGTTTGTTAAACGGATGCTGTTTCGGTAAATTCTGGCCGCTGTATAATACACTTTATCCTACTCAGGCTATTTCTTCGCTTAGTATGCTTGTGATATTTTTTACTTTAAAAACAGTGGAGCGCCGTAACCCATCAAAAGGAAAGATATTCATTTTATACCTTATATGTTATTCCATGGCGAGGTTCTTTATTGAATTTCTGCGCGGGGACAGCCCTCCGTTTGTCGGGATCCTCACTTTATTCCAGGTTATAAGCGTAGTTATTTTTTCCGTATCGATGTTTTTCTACTTCGCCGGATTATCAAATAAGGGCAAAAACTAATAATTAAAAGCCTTCCTTTTATTTAGATAAGGCTTTAACGGCGCCATTAAAAATGCAAGAGTATATATTCGAAGTCGAGGAAGGTGCGAATATAAGGTTGGACCTATATCTGGTTGAGAAACTAAGCGAGGGGAAGCCGGCTTTCTCACGAGTCTTTATACAAAAGCTTATTCGTTCCGGAGATGTCAGTGTAGATAGAAATCCTGCCAAAGCTAACCAGAAAATAAAACCAAGCCAGGTAATCCGCGTAGTTATTCCTCCCGAACCTGAGAAAAAACTAAAAGCTCAGGATATCCCTTTAGAGATAGTTTACGAAGATGACGATTTATTGGTAGTTAATAAATCCCGGGGATTAGTCGTACATCCTGCATCCGGAAATTTAGACGGTACGCTTGTGAATGCTTTGTTGTTTTATTCTACGCAATTATCAAGTATAAATCCTGAGCGGCCGGGATTAGTTCATAGGCTGGATAAAGATACCGCAGGGCTTTTACTTGTCGCAAAAAATAATCCCGCGCATCTTCATTTAAGTAAACAATTCTCCGAGCATTCCATAAAGCGGATTTATGTTGCTTTTGTATCGGGCGTGGTAGAATTTGATGAAGGTGTTATTGATTTGCCTATTGGCAGACACCCTACCAGGCGCGAGAAGATGGCGGTAAATTTTAAGGTTGGGGGACGGCCGTCTTCAACTCGATACAGGGTAATAAAACGCTATAGCAAATTTTCGCATTTAGAGTTGACTCCTCAGACGGGCCGCACACATCAGTTGCGTGTGCATATGGCATCATTAGGGCATTCGATATTAGGAGACGTAACTTACGGAAAGAAAGATAAGTCTATAAAGCTTGCTTTATATGCTAAGTATATAGGCTTTATACATCCAACAAGCGGAAAATTTATAGAGTTTGAACATGTTTTACCGGATGATATGCAAAATATTTTAGATAATGAAAATAAATAAGCAAAGATTAATTGCCGCTATTTTAATAATATTTGTAGGTTTTGGCTGTTATTTTAATTCACTTAACAGCCCGTTTATCTGGGACGATACAGGCTTAATAACGCATAACTCTCTTATAAAAGATTTTAAATATGCGCCTAAGATATTTTTAACTGATTTATTTAACCAAAAGAGTACGGGGAATAATTTTTATCGTCCTTTGCAGAGTCTTTCTTATATGTTGGATTATCATTTCTATAAGCTGGATGCTTACGGTTATCATCTTACCAATGTTATCTTGCAGATTATAGTGGGCCTTTTGGTCTATAGTTTTATTTTAATCATAAGTGGTAGTGGCCTAACATCTCTTTTGACTGCTTTATTTTTTATGGTTCATCCTATACATGTCGAAACTGTAACTTATATATCCGGAAGGGCTGATATTCTGGTTGCCTTATTTTTATTGTTGTCATTGATATTATTTACAAGGGGTTTTTATTTTATTTCTTTATTTTCTTTTATCCTCGCCATGCTTTCCAAGGAATTTGCTTTGATATTTCCGGTTTTTTTATTATTCTACGGGTTGGGTTTTAAATATAATACTCAAAAATCAAGAAGACGAAATATTTTTATTTATCTTCCGTTTTTTATTGCGGCATCAGCCTATCTGTGTTTACGTTCTCTTGTATTAACGAATAATGCGATTTTGCCTTCTCTGGATATGATTTTCAAGAATAGCGTTTTCTTTACAAAGACTATTTTTCTGTATCTTATGACTTTGTTTTTGCCTGTTAATTTGCATATGTCTTACGCATTTAAGCCCGCCGATACAATTCTTGAGGCCGGAATCATTTTGTCTGTTTTGGGGGTAATTCTTCTTATCATCGTCGGAGCAAAGGCTTTTATTAAAGGTGGGAAGTCAAGGTTATTTTCTTTCGGTTTATTTTGGTTTTTTCTGTTTTTATTGCCTTATTCGGGAATATTTGCGATAAATGCTTATTTTGCCGAGCATTTTTGTTATATGTCGTCTATCGGTATATTTTTTATTGCGGCACTTGCCTTTTCCAGGTTAATTAAGATAAAAGAAATATTTATTTTTATTCCTGCCGTCTTAATTACTATGTATACCTTTATTACGGTGGAGTATAACTTCATCTGGCGGAATCCGAAGCTCTTCTATCTAAGGATACTGAAATTTTCTCCGAATAGTTACCATGCATATAATAATCTCGGGGTAATAGAAGAGGAAAGAGGCAATTATAAAAAGGCGCAAGATTATTATCTTAAGGCCTTAAATCTAAGAGTCGATAATAAAGATCCGGCATTTTTGAGTTTGATCAGGGTTATTTATTTGGACGGCAAGGAAGATGCCGCCATGGTTCAGCTTGAAGATTTTATTCAGGAGTATCCGCGCTCGCATGTTGCCTGGGCAAGTTTAGGCAGTATGTATGCGAATAAGGGTGAATATCTTAAGGCAATAGATGCGTATAATAAATCCTTAGAGCTAGGTAGTTATTTAGAACCAAAGTATCATTATTTTCTCGGGGTGGCTCTTTGGAAGTCCGGGCAGTTAGATCTGGCAATAAAAGAATTAAAGCTCGCCATTGATATAGACAATGATTACGCGCTCGCTCACCATATGTTAGGGGTGCTTTATTGGCATAAGGATGATTATAACGCTTCAAAGAGAGAATTTGATGCTGCTTTAAGGATTGATTCCGGGCTGGTAGAGACAGGGGCCTGGCTTAAGAAAGTATCGCAAGCCTTAGAAGAAAACCAGGATACCCGGTTTTTAAAAAATGTGATCAAGAAAGGGAAAAAATAATATGTTTTTAAAAGAGTGTTGGGTAAGTTTCGTTAAACACCGGCGGTTATTCATTCCTTTTATCTCAACAGCTATATTTTATGTTATTTTTCATACCATTATCCGCAGGCTATATTTTTTCAGCGCGTTAAGTTTTAACCTGCTTCCTGATTTTTTAATACAGTTATTTTTCGCGTATATCTTTTTTTCATTCTCGCGTAAAACTTACCTTTTCTTCATCGAGCAGGCAATATTCATGGGAATTATATTTATCGGGCATGCCCTGAAATGCCGATATTTCGGCGCCCCGGTTACTATAGATGATTTTTATTCATTCCTAGAGCTCTGTTTTATTATTGATAAGTTACAAGTTTTATTTATAGTTGTTCCTATTTTATCGCTTATTACGATTTTTTTGATTAATTTTAAAATTCGTAAATTCGCATCATCCGTATCATTTGTTATGCTATTGATTATTCCCGCGGTATTGCTTTTTAATGCTGGTAAAATTATAAAGGGCATTGAATCACATTTTAATTATTGGAGCTGGGATGAATTACATAATTTGAACAAGAGTGGAGGCAGTATGTATTTAGCTTATCGGGGATTAAAGTTTTTAAACGATAGGCCAAAGCCACCCGATAGTGATAGCGTTAGTTCCGCGCTTGCCGAATTAAATATTAACGATGAGACGATTACGGAAAATTTTGTTTTGCCGGAAGGATTTAAGCCGAGGAATACCTATTTAATATTAATGGAGTCTTTATGGGACCCTCTTCTATTAAAAAAAATTGTATTTACTGATGACCCCTGGGATTATGAATTTAGGAAGATTTGGGGTGAGACGAAAAATTCTAAAGTTTTAACACCTGTTTTTGGCGGGGGAACGGCTAATCCGGAATTTGAATTACTTACCGGCCATCCGGCTAATTTATACGGAAACAAGATAATGTTTAAGAGCGGGATTATAAATCATATACCGGCCCTTCCGGCATTATTATCCCGATATGGTTATGAGGCATATGCCTTTCATCCTAATATCGCTGGTTTTTGGAATCGTGATAATATATATTACCGTTTTGGGTTTAATTACTATTTTTACGAAAAAAATTTTGTATTCGATGATCTAAATGGCGCGTTCTTATCAAATGAGTCATTATACAAACAGGCTTATAAATTAGCGAATAAAAGAGCAGCAAATAAGCCGAAGTTTGTATATATACTTACTTTTACGGGGCATCCGCCATTTGAACTGAATGAGGCAAAGCGCCCCGGTTATATTAAATCTAACCCACCAATTAAGGCTCTTGAAAGATACGCGAATGTGCTTAAATATTGTACAAAAGAAACAGTAGATTTTATAAAAATTATTAAAAAAGATGACCCTGATGCCCTTATTGTTATTTGTGGTGATCATCTCCCCATATTGGGTGGGAAATTTTTAGCGTTTAAGGCAGGAGGGCTTTTGGATGATTCTCTTGGTAAATTTACGGCGGCTATGTATCTTGATTATACGTCAACACCTCTTATAATAATTGACGGTAAAAATGGCCCGGTAGATGTAGGGACAGTAGCATTCTATGAGCTTCCGGGTATTATTTTAAGATTATTAGATTTTCGGGATTTTACGAGTATTGATTTATTTAGGCCTCCGGATAATTTACATGTTAGGATTTTTCCGAACTTAAGCTTGATTATTCAAGAGGGGCAGAATCCACGATTATGTAAGAGGGGTGATGAAAATAAGCTATGCAGTAAGGTTTTGCGCTGGATAGAGAATATTAAAATTATTGATAGTGATATATTATTCGGCAAGCACTTGAGTATTAAGGAGTTGTCGGAAAAGAGAGACGCATTTAAAGAAAAGAAGCCTGGCTTTTAGCGGTTGAGGTTTAGCCTCAACCGGATGCAACACAACTTTTTATTCTCTATCGACCTTGAAATTAGCAAGTTTGTATGCTATATTTGTAATAGGAAAAGTGAGTTCTTTGATAAGTAAGTTATATGTATTGTTCTTTAGAGGTAATAGTAAGTTTCAATAATCTAGCGTTTAGGCTAGACGGTATTATTATAGAATATAAGGTATTTAATATCTCTAAAGGCAAAGGTAAACTATCTGAAAGGATAGGGCACAAAGCCGCGAGTCTAAGTCTTTTAGCTATTAAGGGATATGATTGTCGGGTTGCCGTATTCACTAAATTGGTGAATCCGTTAAACTTGTACCCATTCTTTCGAATGGGTTTTTTAATGAGCAGATGACTTATGGAGCGTAAGCGGTATAAGTTAAAGCCAAAAGGGCGTCTGCGAATTAAACCCCGCCAACGGCGGGGTAAATTCAGCCATACAACTTATGGAATACAGCGACATAAGTTGTGGTTTCATTTATTTTTTCTTGACAATAAAGAAGGGAGGTGATATAAAAGAAGTGATTGTAATTTAAGGAGACTAAGACGCACTGCAACAGCTTCCTGGAAACGTAACGGCATTATGATAAAAGTAAATAAAAGAAGCTGAATATAGCGCGTTTTAAGTTAATCTTACCTTAGAAAGGAGGCGTTTTAAGATGAAAAAAGGTTTTACGTTAGTTGAAATCATGATCGTAGTTGCGATCATCGTTTTATTAGCCGCTATAGCGATACCTAACCTATTGCGTGCGAGAGTAAATGCTAACCAATCAGCTGCGGTAGCCGGTCTACATACTGTTTCAACGGCAGCGCAGAGTTATAGAGGGGCTAACACGAGTTATCCTGTACTGTTGGCTTCTTTGGCTTCTCCTAATGAAACTCCTCCATACATCGATGATGTTTTAGGGAATGGAACAAAGCAGGGATATACTTTTGTTCTTGCAGGAGGAACTAATTCTTTTACTGCTACTGCTATGCCTACTGATTGGGCACAAACTGGAGCAAGGAATTTCTTTGTTGATACTAGCGGGGTCATAAAATACAATGATACTGAGGATCAGACTCCTGTTGCTGGTGATTCAGTATTGGAATAAGTATTAACAAAGCAGTTTAGCAAGTTCGCTAAATCCGTCCTGGCATATGTCGGGACGGATTTTTTTATATGTATCCACAGGGATAGACCATCCTGATACCTTTGAAGGATGGGTCTTAATATGAATAAAAAATCATTTATACCCGCGATAATAATAGTAGTTTTTTGCGGTTTACTATCTTATGCCAATTCTTTTAATAATGATTTTGTCTGGGATGATGATTTTCTGATTACGTCAAATGAGGTAATTAAAGATGTTGCAAACTGGCATGGGGCAGTAACCCAGGAATTACTTAACGGCACGCATACTAATTACTATCGGCCTATTCAGGTATTCAGCTATATGCTGGATTACCGTATATTTGGGTTTAATCCTTTCGGATATCATTTACATAGTTTTCTTTTACATATTTTAAATGCGATATTAGTCTATATTTTAACGGTTTATTTATGCGCTCTTTTATTAAAAGAGCGCAATACTGAGTCTAAAAACAATAAAACTCTTAAGCGACTAAATTTTATTGCTTTATTTACCGCTGTTTTGTTTGTGGTTCATCCTGCGCATTGCGAAAGCGTAAGTTATATATCCGGACGCGCTGATTTACTTTCCGCATTTTTTATTCTTTCAGCACTGCTTTTTTATATCCGCCATTTTGATCTTTTTAAGTTTTCAAGGATTTTATACTTATCTTCTATTCTTTTATTCGTATTCTCCTTGTTTTCCAAAGAAATGAGCCTGATTTTTGTGCCTGTTCTAATTATTTTTGAAGTTTTCTTAAAGAAGGATAGAGTATCCGGAGTGAAAAGGCTCCTACCTTTTATTTTTATTGCCGCATTCTATATAGTGTTACGTTTGACTATTCTTAATTTTTCTGCCCAACCCATTTTCGCAAAGGCCAGCCTTTATTCTCCCAATAGCATTATTAGGATATTTAGTTTTTTTAAAGGCGTTATTATTTATCTCTGGCTTTTGATTATGCCGGTTAATCTTCATATGGAACGTTATATGATGCCGGCAGTAAGAATATTTGACGCGCATGTTTTAACGTTTATATCTATAGCAATTATTCTAATAGTGTTTTTTAGTAGATGTAGGTTTAGAAACAAGAAGTTTTTTATTTTTAATATAACCTGGTTTTTTATTTTGCTGTTTCCGCAGTCGAGTTTTTTCTTTATCGCGATATTGGCCGATCACTATTTATATCTTCCCTCAATCGGCATATTTATGATTATTGCCTATGGGCTTAATAAATTATACCTTAGGCGAAAATATTTAGCCCAGGCCTTATTTATATCAATAGTTGTATTTTTCGGGCTGCTTACTTTTTCGCAAAATTATGTTTGGCGTAATTCTATCAGTTTTTACCGCTGGACAGATAAGTTTTCTCCCGCAAGCTATATAACCCGTAATAATCTGGCAAATATCTATGCCCATTTAGGCATGGAGGAAGACGCGATTAAAATGTACGAGCGGGCCCTGGAAATAAATCCCAAAATAGAATCGATAGCAAAGAATAAGAGCATTGTAGAAGATAATTATATTAAGAGATATAAGGATATTATAAAATCAAAGCCAAAATCAGCGGTCCATTATTATAATTTGGCCCGCCTTTATGAAAGAAAAGGCATGGAGGAAGACGCGATTAAAATGTACGAGCAGGCAATTAGCATCAATCCCGAGCTTGTTCGGGCAATAAATAATTTAGGTAGTATATACGAAAAGAATAACAGGTTTGATGATGCGCTTGCCCAATATGAGAAAGCAGCTTCTATTGATCCTGGATTTGCCAAGGCCTTTTTTAATATTGGTGTAGTCTTAGCCAACCAGGGTAAATTAAGAGAGGCCAAGGGGTATTTTGAAAAAGCATTAGAAATAGATCCGGATTATCAAAAGGCAGAGGAAAGCCTTGGCAGAGTCATTTGGATGATTAAGGCTTCTTCTGCGCCGTAATCCCAGGTTGGTTTTTACGTATAATTGTTATTTAAAAAACAATAATAAATAGAGCGTGTTATTTATTATTTATTCTATCTTTAATTAAGCCAATATGTTACATGGTCAATGACTGTAGTAAGTTAAGAAATATTTATTAGCATTTAGGCTTGATTGGCTATAATGTTGTGGTATACTTTTAATAGAGGTGGTATTAACGATTTAGCCTATAAAACAGGCCTAGCGTATACATATGTTTTTATGTAAAGGGGGGGAGATAGAGATGTATATTAAAATTACTAAGTTATGCCGAAATCATAAGCCAGGATTTACTTTGATAGAGATTATGATAGTTGTTAGTATTGTTACCTTATTAACAGCGATTGCTCTTCCGCAGATATATCGTACGAGGATAAATACGAATGAGTCTTCCGCGTTAGTTTCTATACGGATGATTTCATCTGCCGCTCAGGCTTACCGGGGGGTTAATTCAACGTTTCCGGATGACTTAAAACCTCTGGGCCCTCCTCCGACAGGAGCCTCGGCTGAGGCTCCCGCGCTGTATTGCGCTGCTATTGCCCAGCCTGCGTATCTTGGTCCTCAACTGGGTTGTGATTCTGCTGCGCTATATGGAGCAGCTGGAAAGGGTTTTTGTTTTAAAGACGGATACCGATTTAAGATTCTTGAAGGGACTGCGAGTACTTTTAAAGCTATCGCGCGGCCGATACGGTATAAATCATTGGGTTTTCAGCTACCTACTGGGAAAAAGGGGTTTTATGTGCAGGAAGCCAATGTAATTTATGAGACTGATCAGTCTTTGCCGGCTGATAGCGTATTTACAGATGCTGACTCCACGTGGGTTAATGATAATATGTGGCAATTAGAATAAAGGATATAACTGATATACTTTAGATATTATATTTAATAGCCTCAAGTTAACTTTATTGTTGATTTGAGGTTATTTTTTTGAGGTAAAATTTCCTTGACAGATATAAGGTAAATTCCTTATAATAATATTTTATGGTAGTTAAGGTTAGAAAGTGTTAGTTGTTATTAGTTAGTTTGGAATATAGTATTATTATAAAGTAGGTGTATTTATGTATCGAGAGTCAAAAGGTTTTACCCCGTTAGAGATACCAAAACATACGTTTGGTTTACCACAAGCTATTGAAGGTAAGATGCGTTTTTCTCCAAATATTAAAGTGAATTTACATCCGCCGAAGAAACATGGCGGATTATCTCTAACGGGGTTTACCCTGATGGAAATTATGATAGTAGTGGCAATTGTTATGCTATTACTTTCTCTTGCTATACCTGATTTTTTGCGTGCGCGGGTAAATGCTAAAGAATCAGCAGCAATCTCTAATTTACGCCTAGTCTCAGAAGCAGCGCAAAATTACAGGGCAGCTAACCCTGGATATCCCAGTAGCTTAGCTTCATTTACTATTCCTGCATCTGATCCTCCTTATCTTGATGATACTTTTAACGCGGATACGGTGAGCAAGAATGGGTATCAACTTATTTTGGCCGGTAATGTTATTAGTTTTACTGCTACTGCTTATCCTGAGGCTTGGGGTTTAAGCGGCGCAAAATCCTTTTTCGTAGATACAAACGGCACGATACGCTATAGTGATGTTTCTGGCGATGTTGCGAGTGCTGCGTCTTCAGTCTTGGAGTGATGAGAGGGAAATAATTATGTCAGAAGATAAAATTCTTACAATCGAAGAAGTAAGTAGTTATTTAAAAATTCCAAAGCAGACACTTTATTTCTGGTCGCGCGCGGGACAAATTCCGGCGATGAAGGTAGGGAAACACTGGCGCTTTAAAAAGTCTTCCATTGATGCTTGGATAGAGGAGAAGGAGAACTATAGCCGCCAAAAAAATAATATAAAAGCAAACTTTAAGGCTGGACCCCGTTAGAGATAACAACTTATGTATTATGTTTATATAATTAGAAGCTTAGCAGATAATAAATGGTATACAGGAACAACGGGTAACTTACGGAAACGCTTTAAGGAACATGAGCAAAGTAAGGTAGTGTCTACTAAGAACCGAGGCCCTTTTGAACTAATATATTACGAGGCAAGTAAGAATAAAGATGATGCGCTTGATAGAGAAAGATACTTAAAAACAGGCATGGGTAAACGCTATCTTAAAAATAGATTAAAGCGTTTCCTATCTCTAACGGGGTAAATGTTATATTGGATATTTAAAGCAATATTTTTAATTATACTTAAGGTGTTCTTTCGGCTTAAGGTAGAAGGGAAAGAAAATCTGCCCAAGAAAAGCAATTTTATAGTAGTTGCGAATCATGCAAGCTATCTGGACGGCCTAGTTATTATGGCAACAATGCCAAAGAAGATCTCTTGTATTGCCTTTCGAGGTTTTTATAAGATAGCGTGGCTTAGGTGGTTTTTTAAAAGTGTTGAGGCTCTTCCGAGCGGTCGTTCATCGGATAAGGCCATTTCTTTATTGATGCAGAATAAGAACGTAGGTTTATTTCCCGAAGGGAGATTAAGCAAGGACGGAACCCTTTCTGAATTCAGGAGAGGGGTAGCTTTACTTGCGGTTAAGACAGGCAGGCCAATAGTTCCCTGCGCGATTTTAGGTACTTATGAGGCTCTTCCTAGGAGAGCTAAATTACCTAAATTCGTACCTATCACGTTAAAAATAGGTAAACCACTGTATTTGCTTAAGGAATTTGGTGATTTAATTGATGATATAAGTTTACAGGAAGGAATCTTTAAAATCAGAAAAGCCGTAAAGGAGTTAATCGATGCCGAAGGATGATTTAATACATATAAATATATCAAAAGTTATACACGCGCAGAAATCTAGTATAATTCGTCTCGCAACCCGTGTTTGGGAATTTCCTAGTTATATGCCTACCGTAAAAGAGGCTAAGGTGTTGAGTCGTAAGCACAATACGATGAAGACAAAGTGGCGCGTACAGGTCGATGGAGTACCGATAAGCTGGGTGGAGGAAGATACTTTAGAGCTTAGAGGAAATGTAATTTCGTTTAAAGCAATAGAAGGCGACCTGCAGGAATTTTACGGCGAATGGAAATTTAACGATCATCCCGAAGGTACGGAAGTTGTTGTAAGCGTTCATTTAAGAGTGGGTATACCTGCGATTAAAGAATTCGCGGATGAATATATCAGGAATATGCTGGCTAAAAACTTTGCGGCAATGTTGGGTGCATGGGAGCGTCGTTTGATTTCGATTAAGTATGCTAGTTTTAAACAGGGTAATCTTACAAAGCTGGCAGGTTTTGGTGTATTGGGGCATTTCTATAACTTTAATCATTTAGCGCGCTGTCTTAAAACTATGAATCCGGATTTTAAGATGCCTTCGGAAGAATTCTTAACTAAGCTTTTTACCATGACTCCTTCTTTTAAGATACACGAGATGAAGGAATTTAAATCAAAGATAGGTGTTACAACTTCCGGATGTTTTATTGTTTGTACATTTGTTCCTGAGATGTTGTCTAGTGATCTTCACGGAGTTTATTCAAAGGTAGTAAGAGCATGTAAAATAGCAGAGAAACATGGTGTTGGTATCGTAACATTAGGAGGGTTTACCTCTATTGTGGGAGAGAGACTTGGCCAACAGATAAATGAAGAGGTAGATATCGCTATTACAACAGGCAATACCTATACGGTTGCCTTGATAATAGAGGCAGTAGAGCGAGCAGTTAAGCTTTTAGGTAAAGATTTAAAAGATTTAAAAGTGGCCATAGTCGGCGGGACAGGTGATATCGGCAGCGGCTGCGCGCGAGTGCTGGCAGGCAAGGTGAGAGAACTTGCTGTTACCGGACGGACAAAGTCTAATCTGCGTAGTTTAAGGTCTGAGCTGGCTAAGAAACGTAAAGCACGTATTGTAGCTACTACGGATAACCAGTCAGCGATAAACGATGCGGATATAGTAATTGCCGCGGCAAGCGCTACTGCTTCTATACTTAAGATTGATTGGTTTAAGCCGGGTTCGATAATTTGTGATGTAGGGTATCCGAAAAATATATCCTATGCTCCTACAACAAGGGATGATATCCTTGTTTTTTCAGGGGGCCTTGCAAAAACGCCTACGAAGATTGAAATACCGATTGATATAGGTTTGCCTGACGCAGGGGTAAGTTATGGGTGTTTCTGTGAAGCGATTATTCTAGCGTTGGAGAAGCGCTACGAAAGCTTTAGTTTCGGAAGAGGAAATATTACGCCTGAAAAAATAGAAGAGATAACCGCTTTAGGTAAAAAACACGGTTTTGGTATTTCTGATTTTTATTGGGGTAACAAGCGTATAGATGAGACAACATTTGAGAAGATAAAAATGTGTGCAGTTAATAGATAAGAGAGAGAAAATTGAATATTTATAGTATTTCTTCATTATTTGCCTTTATTTTCTGTTTAACGTTGGGAGCGTTTATCTTTATAAGACGGTACAGGGATATAAAGTGCCGATCTTTTGGTATTGCCATCTTTGTTACCGGCTTATGGACCTCTTTTCCTTTCCTGGCGAGTAGAATTGATGATCCAGCCTTAATGTTATTTGTTACTCGTCTAGTCTATATTCCTGCTATCTTTACGCCTGTTGTCTGGATACGTTTTGCGGCTGCTGTTAAGCAAAAATTATCGTCTAAGGATAAAAAGATATTAATTTTAGGGTATTGTTTTTCTGCCGTATTTCTTCTGTTTAGTTTTAGTCCGTTTTTTATACGGGGAGTAAATCGTTTTGCTCCTCATTTTTCTGTTGTTCCGGGCCCTTTATATCTGTTATTTGTGGTTGGATTTACTGTCAGTTTTAGTTTTATTTTATGGAGTATTTTTTCTGAATTTAAGAATGCAAGCGGATATTATCGTAACCAGTTAAAAATTATCTTTTTTTCTTTTGTGTTGGGAGTTATTAGCGGATTGCTTCATTTTTGCGCGGCGTATTTTAATAAAGAGCCTTTCCCCCACGATTTATTACTTATTTTGTATGTCAGCCTGATTGCCTACGCTATTATTAAATATCGCCTTATGGATATTACAGTGACAATTACCAGAACAGGTGTATTTGTGGCGGTTTATGCGCTGGTTTTGGGATTGCCGTTTTTGCTCGCGACCTTAGGGAGAAGCCAGTTGGTTGAGTTTTTAGGGGCTGCCTGGTGGATTGGGCCGATGCTATTAATGGTTGGTTTAGGTATATGCGGGCCGTTTGTTTATGTTTATCTTGAAAAACGGGCGCTAGCTATTTTATTTAGGGAACAACGGCGTTACCAGGAAATATTAAAAGCGGCTTCAGTGGATATGACGCGTATCCGCAATCTGCCGGAGTTACTAGATTTTATCACCCATACTATTACTGATTCAGTGCGCATAACTCATTCAGCAATATATTTATGGGACGCAAAGACTGAACAGTTTATTTTTAAGACAGGGATTAATTTAAAAAAAGACCAGCCAGCTTCTATAGACAAGAAAAGCACATTAATGACGTGGTTTGAAAGTAAAAAAGAGTCTTTGGTCTATGAGGAGATAAAGAGTAAGTCCGAAGCTAGCCTCAACCCTATTTTTAAGAATTTAAGAGAAGAAATGTTTAATTTAAATGCCGCGATAGCCGTGCCGGGTTTTTTAGATGGTAAGTTATTAGATGTTATTATATTGGGAGATAAACTTTCGGGGAGGATGTATGGCTCCGAAGATTTGAATAATTTTTCTGTTTTGGCGGGGGATTCCGCTTTGGCCATTGAGAATGCCTTATTGTATGGGAATATAGAAAGGGAAGTACAGCAGAGGACAAAAGAATTGATGGATGTACAGAAACAGCTTGTTCAGGCTGAGAAACTTGCCACAGTTGGAACACTTGCCGGCGGGGTAGCTCATGAGATAAATAATCCTTTGACCGCGGTATTAACCAATGTGCAGATGATGCTTATGGATTGTGAAGACAACGATAATCCGGATAAAGAGTCTCTTGAGCTTATAGAAGAAGCGACCAAACGATGCCGCAAGATTGTACAGAAATTAATGGTATATTCCAGAAAGCCTATGGAGACTTCGAGTATTGCCGATGTTGATTTAAAAAAATCGCTCCAAGGCGTAATTACATTTTTGAGTTACCAGCTGGAGCAGGAAGATATAAAGATAATTCCTGAGATTAAAAATGGCACTTACACTGTAAAAGGTACTCAAAATGAATTTGAACAGGTTATAACAAACCTGATATTGAATGCAAAAGATGCTATTAAGAAAATAAAAAAGGGTGGTAATGTTCGTATCACTCTTTCAAAAAATAAAGACTGGATAAAGCTTGAGGTTGAAGATGAGGGAGCGGGTATTCCCGATGAAATAGTATTAAAGATATTTGACCCGTTTTTTACTACCAAAGATGTCGGTAAGGGCCTTGGATTGGGGCTTTCAATATGTCAGGCAATTGTTGAGAAGCATAAGGGTACAATCTCTGCCCGCTGTGTAGCTGATAGCGGGTCTGTGTTTACAGTAAAACTGCCTACAGTAGAGGTACCGGTAGTAAGCAAGAATTAAATTTCAATATAGGGTAAGTTTTTATGATACCAAAGCATATTTTAGTAATAGATGATGAGCAGCTGGTTACTGAGAGTATAAGACGATTACTTAAGAAGCAGGGTTATAATGTTACTATTGCAGAAAGCGGCATTGATGCTATAGAAAAGGTTAAGATTAAAGAGTCTGGTTTTGATCTTATTATAGCCGATATACGAATGCCGGAGATGGATGGTATAGAGATAATTAAGAAGCTTCGCGAGATTGTAAGGAAACCTACTCCGGAAATCCTTATAACCGGATACGCCAGCGATGAAAGTTTAAAGCAGGCGGAGGAATTAAATGTAGCTGATTATATATATAAACCTTTTGATATTACAGAGTTTTTAAATCTTGTGCGGAAAAATTTAGGTAAATAAATAAAAAGGAGTAGATAATGGGTTATGGTTTATCAGATAAATGCAGTAATTATTTTGTAGATATATGGATAGAAGAAGAAAAAAAACATATTATTCGCGAAGATAGCTGGGGAGATATTTTTCATCAGAGGCGGAATAATTATTTTGAAGAATATGGAGATTCTCATGATGGGTTTGTTGCCGGGAATAGGCTTAACGAAGATAAAGAGGATAAAGTATCGTCCACGCATATTTTAGTTATCGATGATGATAGGCTCATTCTTAAAACTTTAAAAAGACTATTAGTTAAAGAAGGATACAAGGTGTCTATAGCATCCGGCGGGGAAGAGGCTTTGAAAACAATAGCCAAAGAAACCTTTGATTTAATTATATCGGACCTTAAGATGCCGAAAATGAACGGGATAGAGACTGTTGAGAAGCTTAGAGCGTATTTGGCAGAGAATGATAAACCTTTGGTTCCTGAGATTTTTATCTCAGCGTATGCGCAGGAAGATATATATAGGGAGGCTTTAAGATTAAAAGCATCAGATTATATTGAGAAGCCGTTTGATATTAAAGCGTTGTTGCAGGCAGTAAAAAAGGCTATAGGGAAATGAGTTTACCTATTTTAGGAAAAATAGAAGATTTTTTTTATAAGCGGATTGTAAAGCCGCTTATTTTCTCAAGTCGTCTGGGCAGAAAGAGTATGTTTGGATACGCAGACTCAGGAATAAATTTCGATCATATATATTCTAATGAGGCAAAAGGATATACGAAATTAGGTAGAATAATAGACAGAATTCTTCTTAATTTACCGGCAGCTAAAGCAACTAGATATAGAAAAGACAAAGTAATTAGCATATTAAAAGATGAAATAAATAAAAATATAGCCAAAAATAAAAAAACACGTATCGTGGATCTTGCCTCCGGTCCTGCAAGATATCTAGTTGAGCTTATAACTGATGATATGAAAGATCGCATAGAGGTTTTATGCTTAGATATCGATAAACATTCTCTCGACCATGGGAGGAAGATGGCGGGTAATCGACCCATGCTGTATAGAAAATCTAATATTTTGCGTATCGGGTCTCATCATAAGCGACTTTCAGAAAAAAGAGGTTGGTCGCCTAATGTAGTTATCTCATCCGGTTTGTATGAATATTTAGATGATGAATCAGTCGTATCTTCTTTAAAAACAATTAAAGATTATCTAGAACCTGGCGGACTTCTATTATTTATAACTCAACGTGATAGCCCAAATCGTAAATTAATAGAGAAAGTCGGCATAACAAAAAGCGGGAAAGAATGGAAATTGTTTTATAGGGATCCGAAACTGATTGAAAAATGGTTAGTAGATCTCGGGTACTCTGATATTAATACAGAAATTGATCCCTGGGGAATGTATGTGTTTTACAAGGGAAGGATGGGCTGCTGTATGACGAAGAAAAAATTACCGGATTTAGTTATAGGTGATCTTGTTATAAATCCTCCAATAATTCAGGGAGGAATGGGCGTGAGAGTCTCAACTGCGTCATTGGCTGCTGCTGTATCTAATGAGGGGGCGGTTGGGGTGATTGCTAGTGTTGGATTAGGAGAAGAAGGACCGCAGGATCTAACATATGAAGAAAGGTCTAAATTATCTTTTAGGGAAATGATAAAAGAGACTAAGCATCTTACTTCAAAACCGTTTGGTGTAAATATAATGTGCGCTCTTACTAATTATGATGATTTAGCGAAAGTCGCAATTGAAGAAGAGGTAGGGGCTATTATCTCAGGTGCAGGATTGCCGCTTCATTTACCTTCTCTATCTAGAGATTCAAAAACAAAATTTATTCCAATTGTTTCGTCGGGTAGAGCAACAGAATTGATTTGTAAAACTTGGCTAAGGCGTTATAATCGAGCGCCTGATGCGCTAGTTTTAGAAGGTCCTCTTGCGGGCGGGCATATTGGTTTTAAATTCGGAGAAATTATAACTGAGGAAGCACCATCTCTTGAAGATTTATTGCTAGAGGTTTTAAATGTTGTTAAAAAGTTTGAATCAGAATCTGGTAAGAAAATTCCTGTAATAGCAGCAGGTGGGATATTTACCGGTAAAGATATAGCTAAAATGTTGAAATTAGGAGCAAGTGGTGTACAAATGGCTACTCGTTTTGTTTGCACCAATGAGTGCGATGTATCTAAGGAATACAAGGAAGCTTATTTAAAATGCGGAAAAGATGACACAATTGTAGTTCTTAGTCCGGTCGGTATGCCGGCAAGAGTAATACGAAATAAATTTGTTGAAAGGATTGAATCAGGGGAAAAGATAAAATTTACCTGTCCTTATAGGTGCTTAAGAACATGTGATCCATATGCGGCAAATTATTGTATTGCCAATGCGTTAGTAAATGCCTATCGCGGAAATCTGGATGATGGTTTTGTAATGGCAGGCGCAAACGCTGACAGAATAGATAAAATAGTTTCAGTTAAAGATCTTATAAATGAGCTTGTGACAGATTATAATATAAATGCTTAATAATTTGTGGAGGCGTTAATAGCATGAAAGAATTCACGTTGTTAATAGATGGCAAGGATTTAGATACTGGTATTTATGATTATTATCCTTATGCGGATAAGGTGATTACTGATTTTTCTTCGATGAAAGAAGTAATGAGGGGATTAAGGAAAGGGAAAATTCCTGATAATGTAGATCAATATATATATGCGCGATATTGTATAAATAAAGAAGATACCAATTTAACTGCGATGAAATCAGCGCAACGGGCTTTTAAAGAGTTTCGTAAGTTTCCTCTTTCTATTCGGCGAAATATGTTGGTAGATATAAATAAAGCACTTATTGAGCGCAAGGAAGAATTTTTGGATATTTTAACTTTCGAAGCCCATTCACGAAAATTAGCAGAATGGGAATTTGAGGGCATGCGAATTGGTAGTAGCCCTGAAACAGTAAATTACTATTGTACTCTAATACAAAAAGAAATTGGTAAAGACTCTAACGAAATTTTATATTCTGCAAGAAGGCCTGATGGCGTGGTTTGTATTAACCCTCCTCGTAGTGCCGCAGCAAGTAATTCTTTTAATGCTATTTTAGTATTTTTAGTCGGTAATGCTTTAATTGTCAAACCTCCTTTAAAGACTCCTGTATCTACTCTTTTTCTTTGGAAAGAAATAATCGCGAAAATATTGAAAAAATATAATACACCCTCGGGATTATTAAATATCGTTATCGGAAATTCAAAGAAGCTAATGGATGAGTGGCTTGAGCACGATTTTGTAAACGATATTATACTTTTTGGTGATAGTAAGAAGGGCATAGAAGAAGGAGCCCGGATATATAAAGCGAATAAAAAGCCAATACTTGAGCTTTCCGGAAATGATATCTTAATGGTTTGGGAGGATGGTGATTTAGAAAAGGCCGCAGATTCATTGATTGAAGGGTTTTTAGGTTCTACGCAGGTTTGCATGATGCCTAAAATTGGTTTAATTCATGAGAAGGCATTTTCTGATTTTAAAGAAATATTTACTAATAAAGTGAAAGCCTTAAAAATAGCTCTACCATCAGATAAGGAAACATTATTGAGTCCTGTATCGAAAATTAAAGAATACTTTTTATTCCTTGAAGATGCTTTATCGAAAGGCGCTAGTTTAATTTGTGGTGGGAAAAGAGTAAATTATCTTGGAGAACTAGACAATAAAGGATCTTATGTTCAACCTACATTAATTCAAATTGAGGATGTTGAGAAAGCGAAGAAAATGTTATGTATTAATGAAGAGATTTTCTTTCCTCTTTTACCACTAATAAAAGCTAGCGGTAGTAACGAAGAGATTTTTAATAAAATGGTTGATATGGTAAATGATCATAATTACGGCTTAAGAGTTTCTTTATGGGTTAAATCCGGAAAATTTACCCGAAAGTTCGCAAAAGAATTGGATAATTGCGGCATATTAAGGATTAATGCAAGACATGCGGGTTTTTCGCATTATATTTCGACTCATGGCGGAACGAATAGGAGCGGTGGGCCTTTTGGAGAAATGAATTATTTTTGGCAGAAGACTTCTCATCTGCAGGGAGTTTGCAGAACAATCCGTTAAGTCTGTATCATGTAAACGGATCTACGCGACAGAATGAATATATACGCTATCACATCTTTATTTGGCTCTACCTCAACCCTCTTTTTAGGAATTTTTGTATATTTGCAAAATAGAAATAGGCCGTTAAACAAATTATTTTGTTTAATGAGTATTAGTATCTTTCTCTGGGTTTTTGGGTGTTTCAGAGAAAGTTCGGTTACTACTCAAGCAACTGCTTTGTTTTGGGATAGGTTTCTTTATACAGGAGCTTCTTTTGCGCCTACGTTCTTTTTGCATGTTAGCTTGTTGGTAGCGCAGAAAAAAAGAAAAAAAATAATCACCGTATTATATTTATTATCTTTTACATTTCTAATCATGAATCTTGTGCCGAGTCTGCGTCCGTTTTTTATAAGAGACGTTCAGCATAAGTTTCCTTTCCGTTATATTGCTGTACCTGGTCCTGTTTGGTATGTGTATTTAGCTTATTTTGCCTTTTGTGGTTTGTATCCATTCTATGTTTTAATTAAGGCACTTCAAGAGCGCACATCCGCGTATATGAAGGAGCAGTTAAAATATATGATGGTATCTCTTGTTATAATTTTTGTAGCAGCAAGTATGTATTTGGCTTTAGTTCTTAGTGTAGCATCTCCCCCTACAGATAATCTTTTAGTTGCGCTCTTTAGTCTTATTACGGCCTATATTATTGTTCGTCATCAACTCATGGATATTCGTGTTGCTATTACTCGCGCAGGTATTTTTGCATTTGTTTATACTTTTGTATTAGGGATTCCTTTTTTAATTGTTAAGGTTGCTAAGCCTTATTTAGTAGGAGCATTTAGCGATAGATGGTGGTTTGTTATTTTAGGCATAGGTATGGTACTTGCCGGAATAGGTCCGTTTATTTATATGAGATTAAAAAGCCATGCTGAGGCTATACTCTTGAAAGAGGAGCGAGAAAGACATCAGGATCTTGCCCGCGTATCTAGAGATATACTTCGTTTTACTAATTTAGATGCTTTGCTTAAGGCTATTACACATAGTTTGATTAAAATTATGCAGATAAAATTAGCGGCTGTATATTTAGTCGATGAAGATAAAAAGATATATAGCTTGAAGTCTGCCTGGCAGCCGCCGATTAAGACTCCGGATTTACCTAAGGAAATATCTTTTGATTCTGCATTGATTAAAACATTAAATGTAAAGAAAAATAAGGCTTTAAATATTAATGAAATACAGTTTTATTCTCAGCGACGGAATGCATTAAATATTCTTGAGCTTAAGCAGACCTTTGAATCTTTAAAATCTCAGTTAATTATTCCTGCTTATCGTACTGGAAAACTTATGGGTTTTTTATGTTTGGGCGATAAATATTCAGAACGAGGTTATTCTTATGAAGATATTCAAGTGTTGATGGTTTTAGCAAATCATGCAACTCTAGCTATTGAAAATGCTATATTTAGCGGTCAGGAAAGAGAGCGTCAAGCAATATTGTTTCATTCAGCAAGCCTTGCTTCTTTAGGGACTATGGCTTCGATGATGGGGCATCAGGTAAATAATAGGTTCCAGGCAGTAAATAACTTAGCAGGATTTTCTGAGACGTTGGAGCTTTTATCACAAGCTAAGGATACTTTTTCTCCTGAAAAATGGCGAGGTTTGATTAAACAGACAATTACTTCCCTACGCCGTATCTCCGATGAAGCAACCAAGGGCGGTGAGACAGTTGCCTCAATTCGTAGATTAGGTAAGCTTTCATCCGAGGAGTTTGAGCCTATTGCATTAGCTGAGGTTTTAGAAGTTACTTTGGGGGTACTACGTTATAAGATAAAATTTGATGAGTTTGATTTTAATATGGAAGTCCCGGATACTTTACCTAAGATATTAGGTGATTCAACACAGTTAGGTGAAGTATTTTTTAATTTAATAGATAATGCTTACGATGCAATAAAAGAACGCGTAGAAGCAAATGATAATCCTGATTATAAGCTAGAGGGCGATGGTTTGGCAACCGATAGCCAAAGCCGTAAGCCAGAATTAACTGTTAAAGCTTATATTAAGCAAAATGATGAGTATTTACATATTGATGTATCTGATACGGGTATGGGTATTAAAGATGACTTTATGTCAAAGCTTTTTGTTCCTTTTTATACCACTAAGACTTCATCCGGCAAAGGGACAGGGCTTGGACTTCATGTTATAAAAAGAATTATTGAGTTCCATAAAGGTAAAATATCAGTTGAATCGAAATACGGAGAAGGCACTACTTTTAAAATTGAACTTCCCATTGCGGAAAAGAATAAAGCAGAAATTGAAGCTAGGATATAAAATGTTGAGTATTTAAGCGTTGTCAGTGATTTCATTGATAAATGTATAAATGTTTTAAGGATTGTAAATGGATAGCATAAAGATAAATAAAGTAATTTTGTTTGGAGATAGTGTGATATTTGGTGCAGGAGCTAATCATCGAAAGCAGGGATGTGGTATTTTGCTAAGAAGTTTCATGCCAGAAATCACCGTCACAATAAAGGGAAGAAATAAAGATACAACAAGAAGGGGTTTAGAAAGAGTAAAAACGGATATATTAGATGATAAAGATTGTACACATGTGATAGTTTTATTCGGGAATAATGATTGTAGATTAAAAGATATTGATAAGCCGTTAGTATCTTTATCGGAATATAAAGAAAATTTAAAAATAATTATTAAGCAAATAGAATCAAGTAATAGAATTCCGCTTATTGCAAATTTACAACCTATTAATTCAGAGATGTTTTATAGGGCTTTGCCTGAAATGTCAAAATTTATTGTAACTGTAGGTCCTCCTCATAAATGGCAGGAAAAATACAGTATTATTTGCGAAGAGATTGCTTCTTCTGAAGAGATAAAATTAATTGATATTAGGTCTGCATTAGTGAAATATGGAGATGATATCTTTGCAAAAGATGGCCTACATCCTAATGATTTTGGTCATAAAATAATTGCACAGAATTTTTTTGAAGCATTAAAGGAGTTTATGTAAGATGGTTCCGTTATTATATATGTACATAATGACTATAACCGCACTAGGCAGTTATTTTCTAGGTCTATTTGTATTATTTAGAAACCCAAAGCATGTTTTATATCGAGCTTGGTTTTATTTTTGCTTTAGTGTTGGTACTTGGTCTTTAGGTTATTCTGTGACAATGTTTCCGGACGTTACAAAGGAGATTGCATTGGTGTTTAGTAGGATATCTCATTCAAGTGGTGCCTTTATGCCTTTCCTTTTCCTTCGTTATGTACTTATATGGTTACATATAGATGATGGGAAGAAATTTCTTATGAGGATATGTTGCTTGCTTTCATTAATTTTAGCTACCGCATCTTTAACTCCTTTAGTTGTCGTAGATTTAGTCCCCAAATTATTTTTTAAATATTATCCTACAGGTAGAACTATTTATGGATTTTATGTTATGAATTTTGTATCTTGGGTAATTTTGGCACACTATTACATGATTAAGGCATATAAAATTAGCTCTGGGTATAGTAGAAATCAAATGAAGTATGTTTTAACGGGGACTATGTTAGGCTATTTCGGAGGCGCAACATGTTTTCCCTTGATATTTAATATCCCAATATCTCCATATCCTGCTGTTTTAATAAGTATTTATCTTATTACTACGAGCTATGCTATTTTTAAATATGGGCTTATGGATATCCGTGTTGCTATTACCCGCGCCGGTATATTTGCTTTTGTTTATGCTCTTGTACTAGGAATTACTTTTTTAATTATTAAGATTGCTAAGCCTTATTTAGTGGGGGCATTCAGCGATAGGTGGTGGCTTGTTATTTTAGGAATAGGTATGGTACTTGCCGGTACAGGGCCTTTTATTTATATGAGATTAAAAAGTCATGCCGAAGCTATACTACTTCGAGAGGAAAGAAAAAGACATCAAGATCTTGCTCATGTATCCCAGAATATTTTACGTTTTACCAATTTGGATGCCTTGCTTAAGGCTATCACGCATAGTTTGATTAAAATTATGCAGATAAAACTAGCGGCTATATATTTAGTTGATGAAGATAAAAAAGTATATAGTTTAAAGTCTGCATGGCAGCCACCGATTAAGACTCCGGATTTACCTAAGGAAATATCTTTTGATTCTGCATTGATTAAAACATTAAATGTAAAGAAAAACAAGGCTTTGAATCTTGATGAGATACGATTTCATTATCAAAGACATAATGTAACAGGTATTCTTGAAGTTAAGCAGACTTTTGAATCACTAAGAGCACATTTAGTTATTCCTGCTTATCGTGCTGGAAAGCTTGTTGGGTTTTTATCGTTAGGGGATAAACGTTCAGAACGTGGATATTCTTATGATGATATTGAAGTGTTGATGGTTTTAGCAAACCATGTAACTCTTGCTATTGAAAACGCTATATTTAGCGGTCAGGAAAGAGAGCGTCAAGCAATATTGTTTCATTCAGCAAGCCTTGCTTCTTTAGGGACTATGGCTTCAATGATGGGACATCAGGTAAATAATAGGTTTCAGGCAGTAAATAATTTAGCGGGTTTTTCAGAGACGTTGGAGCTGATGCTAGATTCAAAAAAAGATTTTTCGCTAGATGAGAGAAAACAGTTAATTGAAAAATCAATCACTTCCCTACGCCGTATCTCCGATGAAGCAACCAAGGGCGGTGAGACAGTTGCCTCAATCCGTAGATTAGGGAAGCTTTCATCTGAGGAGTTTACGCCTGTTGCTTTAGGTGAGGTTCTAGATGTTGCTTTGGGGGTACTGCGTTATAAGATAAAATTTGATGAGTTTGATTTTAATATGGAAGTCCCGGATACTTTACCTAAGATATTAGGTGATTCAACACAGTTAGGTGAAGTATTTTTTAATTTAATAGATAATGCTTACGATG
>CAJVXN010000002.1 GCA_913009335.1 uncultured bacterium | reverse complement strand
AAGATAATTTCAGGCGGGGCGGATGTAATCCAATTAAGATTTAAACCTGCTTCATGCATAAGCAGAAAAAATAAATCACAACCTGGTTTAGAAAAAATCATAAACGATGCCCGCCGAATTGCCCGCCTGAGTAAAAAACATAAAGTTCTTTTTATAATAAACGACCGGGTAGATATTGCCAAAGCAGCTGATGCCGACGGCGTACACTTGGGACAGGATGATTTACCGATTTTCTGCGCCCGAAAGCTACTAGGTAAAAATAAGATTATCGGCATATCAACTCATAGCGTAAAAGAAGCCCTTAAAGCGCAAAAACAAAAAGCCGACTATATAAGCCTTGGCCCTATATTTAGAACACCTACAAAACCCGAATATAGAGCAACAGGGCTTGCGCTGATTAAAAAATTGCGTTCCAGGTTACACGTACCATTTTTGGCAATTGGCGGAATAACCTTAAATAATTTAGACCAGGTATTGGATGCGGGCGCTAAACGAGTAGCGGTCGTGAGAGCAATATGTAAATCTAAAAATATGGCTAAAACTATTAAACAGTTTAAATCCAGATTAAATTAGAAAACTAGTAAATTCAAAATATTTTAAATCAATGACCCAACTAGAAGCAGCAAAAAAACACATAATCACCCCCCTAATGCGTCAGATAGCGCGCGATGAAAAAATCAAGGCTGCTCTTTTGTGTCGAAGAATCGCTAAGGGCCATATTGTCATATTGCGCAATAACAAAAGGACGCTTAAAAAAGTATGCGCCGTAGGAAGTGGTTTGCGCACCAAAATAAATGCTAATATCGGAACTTCAACTGATAGAAAAGCACTAAAGTTGGAATTTAAAAAGCTTAAGATCGCCGTTAAGTATGGGGCAGATGCCGTTATGGATCTAAGCGTCGGTGGAAATATTCCCAAAATACGAAAAGCATTAATTGCAAAAAGTGACGTACCGTTCGGGACCGTACCCATATATGAAGCAGCAGCCTCTTCCAAACAAAAATACGGAAATTTCTTAAAGATGACCTCAAAGGATATGATGGATGTTCTAGAGAGACAGGCCCAAGACGGCGTTGACTTTTTTACCATACATTCCGGTGTTACTAAAAGCGCGATTAAATTACTTAAAAAAAAGGGGCGAACATTAGATATTGTAAGCAGGGGAGGAGCAATCCTTGCGCAATGGATGCACTACAATAAAAAAGAAAATCCTTTCTATGAAAATTATGATACGGTATTAGAAATCGTAAAAAAATATGATATTGTTTTAAGTCTTGGTGACGGAATGCGTCCGGGAGCGATAGCCGATGCAAGTGATGCCGTGCAATTAAAAGAACTTCGCACTCTGGGAAAACTCGCAAAGCGGGCATATAACGCAGGAGTTTCTGTAATAATTGAAGGCCCGGGACATGTGCCGCTTAACCAAATAGAAAAGAACGTACGCTGGGAAAAAGAAATATGTAACGGGGCGCCATTTTATTGCCTCGGCCCATTAGTTACCGATATCGCTCCGGGATATGACCACATTACAGGCGCAATCGGAGGAGCGCTCGCAGCAAGTTATGGGGCAGATTTCTTATGCTATGTCACACCGGCCGAACATTTGTCTCATCCAACGGTTGCCGACGTGAAAGACGGAGTAATTGCTTCAAGAATAGCAGCACACGCCGCAGACATCGTAAAAACCAAAACAGCAAAAAATAAAGATAAAAAAATGTCGGATGCCCGCAAAAAGCGGCTTTGGAATAAACAAATAAGCTTATCTCTTGACCCTGAAAAAGCAAGAACATATAGAAACAGGCTCAAACTACAGGTTTCTAATGTGTGCGCTATGTGCGGAGAATATTGCTCTATTAAACTTATGGAAAAATGTATGCGAGCGTAATTCAGTGGTAGAATACCAGCTTCCCAAGCTGGTTATGGGGGTTCGATTCCCCTCGCTCGCTTATGATCGCAAATAACAAAATGTTTAAAACAGTAAAAAATTATAGAAATGCTAATTTTCCCATATTTTTAACAGCAATAATCCTCATATTTTTAATGACCGGATGTGCCGCAAGAAACAGGCTCCCATTAGAAATTAAACCAATGCCGCGTGTTCGTGGTATAATACATAATGTAAAAAAAGGGGAGACACTTTGGAGAATTTCCAAAGTCTATAATGTAGACTTAACAAAACTCGTTAAAGTAAATAGAATAGCTGATAAGACTAAAATACGCGTAGGTCAAAAATTATTGATCCCGGGGGTAAAAAAAAAGAAAAGCGTACTGCGTGCTTCATCGAAATCAAACAGCAATGCAAGTTTCATATGGCCGGTTAAAGGTCAAATTATTTCTTACTTTAATCAAAAAAATAATCGCATTACGAATAAAGGCATTAATATACAGACAAAATATGGTACGAATATTGCAAGTTCGCGCGGAGGGGTTGTTACTTTCTGTGCTGAAAATCTGAAAGGTTACGGAAAAACCATCGTAATTGACCATAACAACGGCTTTGTTACTATCTATGCGCATAATTCGCAAAATTTAGTAAAAATAAATGACAAGGTAAACCAGGGTACTGTGATTGCGAAAGCCGGGTCTAGCGGCCGAGCAACAGAAACAATTCTACACTTTCAAGTAAGAAGATGGAATAGGGCCCAAAATCCCCTTTATTATTTACCGTAAAGTATTTATTAAAAACCAATGGATAAAGTTTTTGGGAGAGAAGAAATTCTCGGAACAATAAAAAAACGCGTCGCAGGCCTTACCAGCGGATACCGCCAAAATATCGCTCTAATCGGCAGCCCGCTTACGGGCAAGACAATACTTTTACGCAACGTATTAGCTGATATAGAAAGTTGCGATATCGTGCCAATATATACACTACTTAACGCTACTAACCTACGCCAAACAATTAATAGTGTCTCTATTCAAATACTGCGTAATTTTCTCAAAAGCCATAGCATCGAAACGAATAATGACTTCACGTATTTACTGGAAAAATCCCAGGCTTTTATCCCTAGAACTGTAGCAAAAATTAAATCAATCATTCATAATATCGAGCGGAAAAAAACAAACTCAGCAATTCTGGAAATTTTCGAATTGACTAAAGTTTTGTTTGAAGAGACGAATAAGCCGGCAGTATTTATCATTGATGAATTCCATAGGTTAAAAGATATTGGCGGTGAAAATATTTTTAGCGATATTGGTAAAAAAATCATCACTCAAAAAAATACAATGTATTTAATCGCAAGTTCATCCGTTGCGCGCGCTAAAGACATACTCGCTCACGGATTATCCCTCTTGTTCGGTAATTTTGAAGTCTTAGAAATAAAACCCTATACAACACACACAAGTAACAGGTTTATTCAGCAATATCTAAACGTACAAATAAGCGACATTCATAAAAAATTTCTTATTGATTTTACCCTTGGCAATCCATTTTATTTGGATAGATTGTGCCATCAATTAAATATTGCTGCGCGCGCGCAGCAAGAAAACCTCATAAGCGAAAACACTTTTATTACCGCATTTGAAAATTTGCTGTTCAATAAATGGGGTATACTTAATCAGCAATTTAGGAATCTTTTTACTAGAGATTCGACGGACCGAAAAGATGAACCATCTATCGAAATTTTATCAGCGATAATTGCAGGCAACAATAAATCTAAGACTCTCGCAAAATATCTAAATAAGAGCACAAAAATAGTCCAGCAAAAATTATCGCGATTTTACGATAGAGGCATCATAGCAAAGAATGGCGATACTTTATATATTACAGATAAAGCATTGACTCTCTGGATAGAGCTTATCTATAAGATAAAAAGCGAAATTGATTATGTTAATCCGGAGCTGTTACGAATCAACTTTAGAGAGGCTATCGCAAAAATAATCGATTCATTTTCATCGCATCTACAAAAAAATGTGATTGATAGGATAATCGAGCTGTTTAACCTATTCGCTAATGAATCAATTATAATCGAAAGAAAAAAAATTATTCTTTCGCATTTTAAAGAAATAAAACCATTACAATATAACGCTAAAAATTTTGATGCGCTAGTACTAGCCAAGTCAGTTGATATGCCCTGGATTATAGCTATTAAAAAAGATGTCATAACACCAGCAGATGTCGCGGAATTTATATCCGTTTGTAAAACCTACGGGCATCCGCGGTCACAGCGTAGAATCATAATAACTTTAAATGCGATAGAGACAAACGCGAAACTAAAAGCTCTTCAGGAAAAAATCATAACCTGGCAAACGCAAGACTTAAATACTCTATTGAAACTTTACAAAAGGCCTAATATATTCGTCTAATATAAACAAACATAAGATTGTAAGTAGGTGACCAAAGCGCGTACAAAATTTAAGATTACCCCGCCATTACGAAAAATCTCGATGAGATTTTTCTTGGCGGCCCTACGGACGGATTTTGCAATAGCAAAATCCGGGATTATATGATTATTGGAGTTATTTCAGATACACACATACCCGAGCGCACCGATAAACTCCCTAAGCAGATCTTTAAAATCTTTAAAGATGTAGATTTAATTATTCACGCGGGAGATCTAACCTCTCTAGATGTGCTTGATAAATTATCCAAGATTGCCGAAGTAAAAGCTGTCTGCGGAAATATGGATTCGCAGCAAACCTGCGTAAAATTACCTAAAAAAGAGGTGCTTAAAATAGGTAATTTTTCAATCGGAATAATTCACGGCAGCGGACATCCTAGTTATTTATTGGATTTTGTAAAAGGCGAATTTGACCGGAATATAGACGTGATTGTTTTTGGGCACTCGCATCGCCCTTTCAATGAAAAAAGAGGAGAAACACTATTTTTTAATCCGGGAAGCCCCACGGATACATTTTTTTCGCCATATAACTCGTGCGGCATTTTAAAAATAAATAATAACATTCACGCCGAAATCATAAAATTAGATAATGAATAAACTTTGGGCCCCCTGGCGCATAACTTATATAAAAAATCATCTCAAAAATAAACATTGTCTTTTCTGCCGCGCAAAAAAGATATATTCTTTGAAGACGGATCAGAAAAAATATGACCGGAAAAATTTTGTAGTCTTTAGATCTAAGCTTTGTTTTGTAATGATTAATTTATTCCCCTATAACAACGGCCACTTGATGGTCACCCCGTACCGCCATGTAAAGAATTTTTCGGATTTAAAAGATAGCGAAATACTGGACCTAATAAAAACTACATCCTTCATGCAAACAACCCTGACGAAAACCCTTAACTCGCAAGGATACAATATCGGAATAAACCTCGGTAAAATTGCCGGTGCAGGTATCCCCGGACATATGCATATTCACATTGTACCGCGCTGGATCGGAGATACGAATTTTATGCCTGTTATTTCCAAAACAAAAGTTATTTCTCAATCGTTAAAATCACTTTACGATGCATTAAATAGTGAAATTATAAAAACTCAAAAATTAAAAAATCGCGCTGCAAAATAAGCGTGAAAATAATATCGCCAAAAACGCCTCTTAAAGCTTAATTATATGTTAACACGAAAAGAAATTGAACAATTCGAAGATAAATATTTATCCCCCTATGCCGCAAAGAGCAAAGATTCTCACGGCAGAAAAATAAAAGAAGAAGAGCATCTTTATCGCTCATGCTACCAGCGTGACCGTGATAGAGTTATTCATTCGGCGGCATTTCGCTCACTGGAATATAAAACTCAAGTGTTTGTTAACCACGAAGGAGACTACTACCGAACACGCTTAACCCACACAATTGAGGTCGCTCAAATTGCACGAACTATCGCAACTGCCTTACGCCTTAATGCAGACCTGGTTGAAGCTATCGCCCTTGCGCATGATTTAGGACATACTCCTTTTGGACACGCGGGAGAAGAAACATTAAGAGAATTAATGCGTAAATACGGCGGATTCGATCATAACATGCAGGGCCTGCGCGTAGTCGATGTACTGGAAAGACGTTATCCTAAATTTAAGGGATTAAACCTAACCTGGGAAGTAAGAGAGGGAATAGTCAAACATTCTACGATATATGATAGAAAACAAAACATTAAGGAATTAAAACCAAATTTACAACCTACGCTTGAGACGCAGGTTGTAGACATCGCCGATGAAATCGCCTATAATAACCATGACTTAGACGACGGAATTACTTCCGGCCTGTTAAGTGAGAAAGAACTGGAAAAAATCGGCCTATGGGCAAAAATATCTAAGGATATAAACAACAAATACGGAAAGCTAAACGATGCCCAGCACAAATACCAAGCAATAAAATCATTGATTGATTTACAAGTAACAGATATAATATCGGAATCGGAAAAGAAGCTGCTTGATTCAAACTTAAAATCATCGGCTCAGACCAGAAGCCTAAAATACAAAATGATTGTATTTAGCAAAAAATTGCAGAAAGAGCGTATTCCGTTGCGAAATTTTTTAATGGATAATCTGTACCGGCATTACCGGGTCGTACGGATGTCACACAAAGCAAAGCGTTTTATCAAGGAACTATTTAACGAATATCTTCTAAACCCAGAACAACTACCAGACTCAGCAAGGCCGAAAGATTCATCCACGTCATTAAGGCGTACGATATGTGATTACATCGCAGGCATGACTGATAGAGGCGCATTAAATGAGCACAAAAAACTCTTCGACCCTTACGAGAAAGTATAAGACGGCATTTTCCGCAATGCATACTGTTTACCGTCTTATCAATTCTACGTTTGATTTAAAAAATCTTATATTGAGGTTATCTCGCCTTACCGCGCAAATTATGGACGCGGAATACTGTTCAGTATCCCTGCTTAATCCCAACAAAAGATATTCAAACTTAAGGGCGTTTATAACTCCTAAGCGAAAATACATAGTTGAGAAAAAAAGCTTGATTAAGAACCGAATGGAATTAAAAATTATTCGTTCCGGAAATTCCGTGCGTAACGGCACAATTATGGGCATACCCTTAATCTCCGAAGATGTCATAGGCTTCTTAATCGTAAAGCGCAATTCAAAAAAGATGCCCTTTGAGTCATTCGATCAGGAAATGCTTATCAATATATGCACGCAAGCTGTTATGGCAGTAAGAAATCTCCAGCTCTACGATGAACAACAAAAAATAATACTAGGGAGCATAAAATCGCTTGTGACCTTAATGGACATCGGCACATCCCGCTCATATACCCATACAACTAAATTCCTACGTATGGTACTAACTATCGCGCGCGAGATGAACTTAAACGAAAGACAAACATGCAGCCTTGAATACGCAACCCTGCTGCACGATGCAGGAAAAATCGACATACCGGTCGAAATCTTAGCCAAACCTTCTAAATTAACATGCCAGGAATTCGATATCATCAAACACCACCCCTTAAAAGGAGTTAAGATAATCAAGCATCTGCAAGTTTTACGTCCCGCACTTCCCATAATCATGTACCATCACGAAAAATATGATGGCACAGGATACCCATCCGGACTCAGGAAAAGGCAAATCCCCATAGGCGCACGTATCATGGCTGTTGCCGATGCCTTTGAAGCAATGGTCTACGGCCGGGCATACAAAGAAAGGATCTCTATTAATAGAGCCCTAAAAGAAATACAGAATAACAGCGGAACTCAATTCGACCCGAAAGTAGTCGATGCCCTTATGCGCGTCGCCAAAAAGTCAAAAAAATACTTGCAGTTGAAATAGTCCTCGTTATATAATAGATAAGCTATGTTTACTAAGAATAAACCTACACAACTCGAACTGTTTACACCGCATGTGAAGAATACAACGCCTAAAAAACGCATACAGGGATCGTTTTTTGAAAAGATCGCTCCCTATGAGAAAAATATTATTCTTGGAATCTGCTTTTTAGTTATTTTTATTGTATCCTATGCTTTGGGAATAGAAAAGGGCAGAAAAATACAAACAGTTGATAATAATTCAAACGTAATCCAGATCCCGAGTACGATAACAACCAATAAAGTAATAGGCAAAGAACCGATAAAAAAAGCAAATTCCAGAATAGAAACAAAACAACCAAAAAACAAAATACGCAGAAACCTAGCTGACTTTAAAGGCTATACTGTTCAAGTTGCCTCATTTAAAAATAAAACATCTGCCGAGAAAGAAAAGTTAACCTTAGAGAGAAAAGGCTTTACTGCCTATGTTATACCGAAAAATAAATATGTAATTGTTTGCGTGGGAATGTTTAACAATAAAGATAAGGCGAAAATAAGTCAGAAAAAATTAAAACGGCTTTACAATGATTGCCTTATACGAAAACTGTAATACCCCGCCTTTGGCGGGGTTCACTTCGCACTTATAAGTTACGTCAGCTTAGCTTCCGTAACTTATGTGCTCAATGAAGGAGAAAGACATGTCATTACATCCATCTTTAGTTTCACTAGGAAAGACAAAGCAGCAACGAACAGTACTAAAGCGCATTGAACGCATAAAGCACCTTATGGAAAAAGGACTCTGGGAAGAAGGCAACGCTGTCATTGGCCTACCTAAGATAAAAACCGTAAGACTTAAACTTAAAAAAGAAAAGATCACGGAAGCTCCTACTGCTGAAGGCGCAGCAGCCACTGAAGGTACAAATGACGCTGCCGGCCAAGCTAAGCCCGCAAAGGGTGCTGCAGGCCCTAAAAAATAAATCCCGTTAAAGATAACACCTCTAATATATATCTAAGGAATTTATGATTAAGGAATTTGTAATGTCATGCGCTGGTTTTAGCTTGCTAGACGGTCACCTCCGGTGACCTATCTCTAACGGGATTTCTCTTCCGCCCACTGTCATTCCCCGACTTGATCGGGGAATCCAGCGTCGAGAAAAAACTGGATTACCCGGTTAAACCGGGTAATGACGGTTTTATTTGGACAGCAATGATTATGAACATAAAAAAATGGTTCAGTGTGGTGGCTTTAATATTTGCATTGACCTCGAATGCAAATGCTTTCGAATTTCCTTTTCCGGGAAAGATTACCTCAAACGATATCAATCTACGCGCCGGACCAAGCACAAACTACGAATCACTCGATAAGCTTCAAAAGGAAACAAAGGTCAAAATACTCACTCAAAGATACGATTGGTATAAAATAGCCCTACCCAAAACAACTAGCTGTTTTATTAACGTTAAGTTTCTAAAACGTACGCATGCGAAAAAAGGTACTATTACGGGCAACCGCGTCAATCTACGAGCAAAGCCAAGTGAAAATGCCTCTATAATCGGTAAAATCAATACTGGCTATATAGTTACAGTAATTAAAGCTCATCCTGAATGGTATGAAATCACAGGTGTAGACAATGTAGCCTTTGGCTGGCTGCATAAAAAATTTGTGAAGCGCTGCGCGCCTGATCCGGAAGTTATAGTTGCGCCTCTAAATACAGAAGAAAATACGATTAAAGTCGCAGCAAAAGAAGAAATTAAGCCTGAACCAATGGCTCAAGGTAAAATTCGCGCAATGGGTATATTCTTCAGGCGAAAAGGAAGCCATAAATTAGTTATTGATGGAAAGTTAAAATATTACTTAAAAGGGGACCGAAAATCCTTAAACCGATTTATCGGCTATGATGTAAATATTTTCGGAAAAGTAGTCGATGGAAAAAATCAAAAAATCCCTCTCATTGAAGTCGAAAGGATTGAAATAATAAAATGACAATATTTATCTCACTTCTTGTTTTTTATGTGGCAGTTGTTATTCATGAATTTGCCCATGGGTGGTGCGCGTATAAATTAGGGGATCCTACGGCAAAATATGCCGGACGGCTTACCCTTAACCCATTGGCACATATTGATCCTTTCGGTACAATAGTGCTTCCATTAATGCTTATTATGATGCGTTCACCCTTTATTTTTGGCTGGGCAAAACCAGTACCGATCAACTTTCGCAATCTTGGCAATCGAGGCAATATTGCACTTGTCGGCCTAGCTGGCCCATTAGCTAACTTTGCCATGGCTTTTCTTGGCAGCCTTTTGATAAAAGCAAATATCTTTAATAATACGGGCTTATACATACTACAACTATTCGTTACCCTAAACCTTGTACTTGCGGTATTTAATTTATTCCCCCTACCTCCATTAGACGGCTCCCGTATCTTACTCGGCATCTTACCGCAAGGACTGATTAAATACTTTGTAGCTATTGAACGCTATGGTTTTATAATTCTTTTTGGCCTTATCTGGTTAGGATTATTTGATTTTATAATCTGGCCGATTGTTAAAAGCTTAATCGTAATATTAGGCATATAATGAACCCCGCCCTTCCTAAAGGGCAGTGGTAAAATTAAGAAGGAAGGGCTGGGTGAAAAAAATAAAACTGAATTTAGGAAAAAGAAACTACTCGATTCTAATAGGCAACAGGATTTTAAAAAATTTACCGGGCTGTATTAAGAAACTTAATATTGGGCGCGACGCGTTAATTATCACAAACCCCAAAATTAAGAAAATAGCCGGTGCAAAATTAGAAAATAGCCTAAAAAAAGGCGGCATATCATATCGCTTTGAATGCGTACCTGATTCCGAAAAAAGCAAATCACAAAGAATAGCTTTTAAGCTCATTGATAAGGTATCTAAATATGCAAAGGGAAAACGCGTATTTATCATTGCCCTGGGGGGAGGGGTAATCGGGGATTTATCCGGTTTCATCGCAAGCGTGTATAAACGCGGGATACCTTATATACAAATACCTACTACACTTCTTGGGCAAATTGACTCCAGCATAGGAGGCAAGGTGGCAATTGACCTTGACTGCGGAAAAAATCTTGTAGGAGCTTTTTACCAGCCAAGCCTTGTTTTATGTGATATATCGCTTCTTAAGAGCCTGCCTAAAAAACAGCTAAGGGCCGGACTGGCAGAGGCGGTTAAGTACGGCATAATTAAAGATAAATTATTATTTTCATATATTGAGAAAAATTACTCAAATATACTCAATCTTAACAATCAAAATCTTGAACATATAATTAATAAATGTGCAGCAATTAAAGCTAAGATAGTATCGCTTGATGAAAAAGAAAAAAAAGGGATACGCACTATTCTAAATTATGGCCATACTATCGGACATGCCATAGAGACAGCAGGGAGGTTTAAAGCATACACTCACGGAGAAGCAATAGCTTTAGGAATGCTTGCTGCGCAAAGAATCGCAGGAAAACTTAAAATATTTACAAATCAAAAAGAAGAAAAACGTATTACAGATATTCTTGCGAATATCGGCCTGCCATCAAAAATAAAAGGTTTAAAATTAAATAGTATTATCAAGGCCCAATCCTTTGATAAAAAATTTATTCATGGCAAAAATAGATTTGTCCTTCCTAAGGCAATAGGCCGGGTTATCATAAAAGAGGGCATCCCTTTAAAAATAATCCAAAAATCTGTTGAAAGCCTTAGAGAATAAAAAAGAAAAATAGAAGCGTTCCCTTTCGCTTTCAAATATTTACGAATTAAACAGTGTCGCAAAAACTATCACTTTTGCGACGTTCAGAAGAGATTTATTAGAAAAATCAGGGGCATAAAAAAAGAAATGATAGATCTTGACAGACATCTTTCATTGGTGTATACTTTAGTAGTAGAATGTATACAAAGGCAGGACGATGATCGTATTTGATGCTTCGACATTAATTTTATTGGCAAAGCTGGATATATTAAAAACTATAGTACACACTCGTGAAGTCTTTATATCTAAAGAGGTAAAGGCTGAAGCGACTTGTAAATCTGAGCTTCTTGATGCCAAGATTATTATCGAGCTTATTAATACTGGCAAGATTGGAGTGATGAAAGTCAAAAACCAGACATTGTTTAAAAAATTCCAGGATGATTTTGTTCTTGCTGAAGGAGAAGCGTCAGCATTATTATTAGCGCAGCAAAAGCAGGCGATATTAGCAACAGACGATGGCCAGGCAATCAAGGCCTGTAAGGTGTTGGGAGTTAAATTTGTTACAGCTGTGCATTTTTTATTGGATGTGTTTTATAAAAAGCGGATTAGTAAAGAACTTGCCTTGGTAAAGTTAGAGCGGCTGGAGCAATTAGGCAGGTACAACGATAGAATAATTTTTGATGCAACGAGTAAAATAGAAAGGAGGATGGGAGAAAAATGAGTGTTTTGAGTGTACGACTTGGTCAAGAGGAATTAAGCCATATAAAGAAATTAGCAAAAGAAAATAATGCAGATCAATCCCAGGCAGCACGTCAGTTAATTAATGAGGGATGGGAATTTCATCTTCTTTGTATGTATAGAGAAGGGAAGATTTCTTTAGGATCTTTAGCTAGTGAATTAAAAATACCCTTGAGTTCGGCAATAGATTTTTTAGGAAAAATAGGTGTTGCTGCGCCCTTGGAATATGAAGATTATTTGCAGGGATTAGATCTATTGAAATGATTCTGTATATTGAAGCAGCTTGTCAGAATTTACCCCGGAAAGCTCAGCACTGATACGTTAATCATCACAAACCCCTTTGCCTCTTTCACTCGAAGGTAAGCGTAAAACTCTCGTCTTTAAAATCAAGATAAACTTTTTCCTCAGTTATTCCTACGATTTTGGCATCCTTAATCTTATCTCCGGGCTTAACAACTCTACCATTAATAATCGCCCATCCGCTTTCACCGCTTGCGGCAATACCGTTTAGTGTTAATTCCGGAAAAGAAGGAGGCAGGAGAACTGAGACAGGCGAGACATCCTTTTTTATAGATGCGTTATTTCTTTCGGAAGATCGAGTTATTTTTGTAACTACCTGAGACATTGGTTTAGTCTGTGTAGTTTTTTGTTTTATTACCTTTTTATCCAGAATAACAAATATTCCTTTTGCCGCTAAAATCCCTACTACAAAAACAATAATAAACTTTACCGGACGAAGGTTATTTTTTCGCGGAGCACCAGAAACAGGCATAGAATCAGTTGGGGTGGTATTATTTAAATCTTCCATAACTTATGCATTATTATACGTTTTTTAACAAAAAAAGCAAGTTTTTTTGTGATTCGAAAAAAAATAGGACAGAGGATGCTATTTTATATTTAATTACAGTCGAAACCTGTTGTTAATAAACAAGTTAGATATTCTATGAAAGCGCTTTCCTTCAATATCGGCCCTTCCTTGACATTGCTATATTATATGTTATACTTATAACGCCATTAGGAATCGGCGTGCCACGGGTTCCAAATGAACAATTCAATTGGGATGCGCCATTGTACCAAACACGGGTACAAATGCATTGACAAATCCTGTCCGCAGGATTATAATAATAGGCGAGTATCCCAATGAAAAACCTACCAAAAATTTCAGTTATTTTCCTAGCGATTTTTTCAATACTCACGCTAACTGGTAATGTTGCTTTTGCAGCATTTAGCCTTTCTGTAACTCCGTTTGAAGGAGGACAGAATATCCGCTTTGGCAATATTTCAGCTCAAGCTAATGGTGTTGTAAATAAAGAAGTTACGCTGCGAGTCACTTCAAATATAAGTAAACAATATCGTATAATTCAGCAAGTCTTAAATCCATTAAGTACTGTAACCGGCTACGAAGTTCCATATACCAGCTTACGGGTATATGCCATCCGCGGCACAAATAAATACGGCACTCTTTCAGTTACCAACGAAATACCTGTATCGCTTTCCAGGTCTATTTTATATACCTCTAATACTCAAGGTACCCCTGATTCATTCCAGCTAGTTTACCGACTCCTTACTTCTGAAGTTCCCGCAGGATCGTACCGAGGAAGAATAAGCTACACCCTAGAGCCAATTGATTCATCCGAAAATTCGCATACAGTCGTTCTAAATGTATTTGCCGAAGTCTCTGTTGAAAACGCAATCATCATAGAAACACAGGATAATTCAAAAACAATATCACTTAAACACGCGGATAAAACAAAACATAGCTTCGAAGTTGGCTTTGATATAATCGGCGGTTTGGGACAGCAATTTAAAATCATTCAGGTTATTCCTCAACCGTTGGCTTCTCTTGAAGGTAAAAAATTAGCTCTTGAAAGCGTAAATTTTAACGTGCGAGGGAATAAAAGAGGGATAGCAGCCGCTCAGTCAACTACATTATCCAAACGAGAACAAGTTATCTACACCTCAAATATAAGCGGCGATCCTGATAATTTTATTATCACCTATCGCCTGGGAGATCTATCATGGCAGAGACCTGGTAGATATAAAACCACATTAAAGTATATTCTCCGGGGTACGGGAATTTTAAATTCCGGATTACTGGATATCTTTAATCTGGAAGTTGAAAATGAAAAAATATTCCAGATAAACGCGACCTCTGAAACAGGAGGGATTAACTTTCTTGAATTAGACCCAAAAAACCCTCCGCAGATAAGCGAAGTTCTAATTGAGGTCAAAACAAATGTAGGCAAGCCGTATCAAATAACCCAAAATGTAATATCCCTTTTGGCTAATAAAGCCGGTGATACCATAAAAGATAAATATTTTACCGTAAATACAGAAAGTATTGATACAAAAGGAGACTTAAAAATTTTGACAAAGTCACCCGTAAAAAAAGGCGATACAATATTATTTACATCCGATAAATACGGTACTTCGACGCAATTTGGAATTGTATATGAACTGCAAGTTCCTCGCGACGTAAAAAGAGGTAATTATTCAACACAAATACTCTATTCTCTATCGGAAATTTAGTTTTTTGAAAACATAGAAAGTAAAACCTATTAAAAAGTTTTTAGTAACAAAACGCGTATTGGGAAATTAACAATAACAACAACAAAACAAAAGGAGGTGAAACACATGAAAAAAGTACTTATCAGCATGCTAGCTCTATCGGCTATGGTTCTTTTTACAGGTGTAGCTGCACACGCGCAGCTGACTGACAGTGTTACGGTATCCGCAACGATATCAGGCACAAACGAACTGATAATGAGTACTGTATTCGAGGTAGATGATCAGGGCACAACAACTGATTACACTGATGATGTATGGGTAGATACCGGTGCAAAGAACATCACATTCGGTACACTAACACATACCCTAACTGATGGTTCAGATGCGGGTCTATGGTTTGCAAGTCCATACTACTATACCGTATTTTTGACTGGTTGGACATTTGGTACACCATACCAAATTACCTCAACCTGTTCAGGATTATCAGGGACGGTCGGTGGCGTGCTCCCTAAAGGAGTAAGTATTACACCTGGTTATAATCCAGCGGATAACGGCGGGCAAGCAATGCCGGCTGACGCGTCATTAGGAACTGGGGGGCCACTTCAATCAACAGGAAAAGTGCTCTATAGCAGCGGAACATCTGCTAATCTAAGAACCATACAGACATATATCGGTATTCCGCCTTATGCTAGCGGCGGCGGGGCTCCTTTCGCAGGACACGAACCTATACCGTTGGATCAAAAAGCTGACTCCTATTCTGGCACTGTTACTTTTACTTTAGTATTGCTTTAATTCAACAAATGTGATAATCTATAACTAATAGTAATTAAGCAAGTTACAGAGTAAAAGTTAACATAAAAGAGTAACCTTTATAAGTAGGGGGTAGTAGTAAAATGGCCCCCTATCTATAAAGGATAAATTATGTACTCTCACCAGCAATAAGAGGAGGCGATTTTGAAACTAAAAAGCATGTTCCTGCTTTTACCTGCCATAATATCCCTATCCCTTATTTTAAGTTTCACAACACTTTCTTATGGTTTTGTCCGCGTGGACAAAATGAAACTAAAACCAATTATTACCCCCGGTAAAACAGAAACCGGACAAATACGTATAGAAAATCCATCCGAAAACCCATTAGTTGTTAAAATCTACCTTGAAGACTGGATTTATGTGGCCCCGGGAAACGGCGATAAAAAATTTATGCCCGCAGGTACATCAAAATATTCCTGCGCCTCATGGATTACATTTGCCCCTTCTGAATTTATTATGCCGCCTTTTTCTTCTCAGGTTCTCTCATATGCTATAACAATGCCCGAGGATATAAAAGAAGGGCATTATGCCATAATGTTTTTTGAAACCCAACCCGTCGCAGTCGGCGAAGAAGGCGTAAACGTAATGGTAGCCACGCGAATAGGAACACTTTTCTATATTCATCCAAAGGGACTTATTGACAGATCGGCAATCCTTTCTAATCTCTCATTTACTAAAAATTACGAAGACTCATCTCTTGATATATCACTGGATTTTAAAAATACAGGAAACATATCTCAGATAATCGAGAAAGCAACATATTCAATCATCGATAGAGGGGGTAGAGTATATGCTCGCGGATTATTTAATAATATATATACGTTTCCGAATGATACGGCAAAATTAACAAGCACATGGAAAGACAAGCTGCCAACGGGAATATATGACATCATTATCACCCTAACCCATGACACCAATGATATTGTAGTCCGTGAGGCAACAATAGAGGTAGACGCGCTTGGCGAAGTAAAACAAATAGGAGACCTGCGTTAGTAAAATAGATATGTCTATTTTTAAGAAAATTTGCATATTATTTTTGGCTTTTACATTTATAGGTTCCGGCTTTGCGCCTGTATACGCAGGGGGTAATTATGCGATGATGCCTCAATTCTTAAACGAACTGGGCCTTACATATTACCAGCGCGGCAGATACGCCGACGCGTTGCATGAATTCAAAAAAGCTTTAATAATAGAACCCAATAATCAATTTGCCAGGGAATATATTCGTCTTATTGAAGGTAAAGAAATAGATGAGCCGTTAATATCTAAAAACTACATCTTGCACGATAGAGAAACCACTGTTGAGAGATATCTAGATAAACTTCAAACAGGCAAGGTAATCCGTGATATCCCGGAGAAGAGATATTACGATGTGTCAACTTATCTGGATGATTTCGAAGCAAAACTATTCCCCGCAAAAATCACCCCGCAAGAATTTATCACGCAAGAAGAAAAAATAAAGACTCCTAAAATATCCGGCATATTAACCCTGGATGATGAATTTGAAAATGTCATTCAACCTATTACGATTGAAATAGGAAAAAGCATCGTAATTGAAGGGATGAATTTTAGAAGACATCTTGTAACCCAGCCCCCAATTGTTGCTATTGAAAAAATCAGCCCTAGTAAATACTCGGTAACCGCTAAACAGCTTGGCTATACTTATATTCATCTCTGGGATGATAACGGACGCTGGACAATAAGTGTTTTAGGAACTCCTGAAAAACCCGAGGGCCTGCTTAGCCCGGAAGAAAGTCTTATTGCCAAAGAAAAAGAGCGTAATTTTAAAATACGTTATTCTGTTGACTGGTCATCTTTTGAAGAAGGCGCAAGCCTGGATAAAGACGATTTAGACAGGAAAACTTACGCCTACAGTCATTCCATGGGAATAACAGGAGGCACTCCTTACGGAGATTTCGATTCTTCCTTTTCCATAAGATCATTACAGACAAATACCGACTTAACACACCTAACCATGGGGCTAACCGAAGGAAGATGGCGCAACTTCCGCGATTTTTCAATCAGAGGTTTTGATTACCAGCCACTAGTTGAAAATCTTTCCTTTGGCTCATCGTCTCTTAGAGGTGTAATGCTTGAATCTCCGGCTTTTGATAAAAAAATAGACTATACGGTTTTCTGGGGCAGAGAAGGAGGTGGACGGTTTGGCAATTTATCTCCGGGTCTGGCAACCCTTGAAAGTAAATTCTTAGGCGGTACTAAGCTTGTTTACCAGCCAGATAACAAACAAACATACAGTGGTTCTATTTTCCGCGGATGGGGAAGAGATAGAGAAATAAATCTTCCGGAATTTACATATGATTTTATAATGGATTATAATTTTGATAAATGGGGATTCTCTTATGAAATCGCCCATGATACCAATTTTTTCTCACAGCTATTACGATATCAATACAGCCGTCCTAATTTGAATTTCTCAACAGAATTACGCGACATAGATAAAGAATTCTTAACGATTGTAGGTTTTGGCTCACGCGTAGGAGAATTAGGAGGGCTATTTAATATCGATTACCAATTTACTCCTAAATTACACAGCTCTATGCAACTTGATGTATTCCGCGACAGGCTATTTCCCAGTAAAGAAAAAAAGGATAGATGGAATCAAGCTCTGAACATCGACACAACATACAGGATGGATAGACTAACTACGCTGGGTCTTGATTATTCTCTACAGAATGAACTAGGAAGAGTCTCGGAGCTTCGCAGCCATAGCGCCTGGACAACACTTACTCACACATTTGCAAGCTTTGAAAGACTAAGTTCATTTTTTAGTTATCAATATAATGATATCTCGAACTTTAGCGCGCCATCCCTTGACTACAGAAGCCATAAATTAGTCTCCGGTTTAAGACTTAACCTTATATCTGATTTATATTATTTCATAAACAAAGAAGTCGCCTGGACCCGAGAAAAACAAACCAGCGGCCTAACTCGCCCTGAAGCATGGGAGACAGGACTTGACTGGACGGGGCAAATCAATGAGAAGCTTTCAGGAAGTGTTCGTCTTAATTATCGCGATGAAGAAAATTCTGAGTCCGTATTAAGCTTCTTAGCTGGGGAGGATTATCTCGAAGGATACACCGAATTAAATTATCGCCCTGAATCCGGAAAAGAGGCCTATATATCCGGCAGACTAAGAAATGTATGGGCGGATAATAACGCTGTGAATGACCGTATTGAGCTTGATTTCCGCGCGGGCATGCGCTATGTATGGGATACCGGAGCAAGTTGGAAAACCATAGGTGCAATAGAAGGATTAGTTTATAAAGATTACAATTCTGACGGCCTACGGCAAAATGATGAGCCTCCTGTTGAAGGGGCAGATGTTTACATAGGAAATAAAAAGGAAACTACAGACATTTTAGGTTACTATAAATTTAAGAAGGTAAAAGCAAAAGAAGTAGATGTTAGAATTGATGCTACGACCCTGCCAAAAGGATACGTCTTAACCGTACCTGCCATACAAACAACACTGCTTGCGCATCATCATATCGCGCATATTGATTTTGGTATTGTGGCAAACTCTGAAGTTTCCGGTATAGTATTTATTGATAAAGACCAAAACGGAAGATTTTCAGACGGAGATACAGGATTAAGAGACGTTGTATTAAGTTTGGAAAATGGCGCCAGCGTAAAAACAGACGGCGCAGGAAGATATTTCTTTAGAAGAGCTTCTCCTGGTGAGCATACTGTTACATTAGACATAAACAGCATACCCGTCCATTACCTACCGGAAGTCTCAATCAAAAAAGAACTAACCCTTTTCGAAGGAATGACATTTAAATACAATATTCCTTTAAAAGAAATAAAAGAGTAGGGCAATTTTAACTTAAAATTAAATATAAAAAAAGCGCGGTTTAAAAACCGCGCAATTTTTTTACCTTCCGTGGCAGGAGGTTAAATTTTCTACTTCAAACAAAACGTATACAACGTTGAATCTTCAGATACAGTTTCTTCCTGCATTATCTCCGGTTCTTGTTCGGCGACTATCATTGTGTACTCATAGAGTTCACTAACAGCCTCATCAGGAACAACCGTAGTTTCTTCAGTAATAGGCACATTTAAGCCCGGAACCAAAGGTATGGTACACGAAACAGTAACAGTTTGGGTATTACCTGCGAAAGCCATATTTGCAATAATCATAACCATTGCCAAAAGAACAATTAATAGTTTAAAATTTTTCATTTCTCACCTCCGCCACTTCTGCCAAATTTACCAACTCATTTAGCAAAGGCAACCCACCACTAAAACTCGGCGGGCAAAGAAAAAAACCCATTCAAAAGAATGGGCTGCATTTACGGATTCCAATACGTTGGAATACGGTAGCCTGACTGTCATATCTCCTTGTGTATCAGAGACTTAAACTCAAGGCTTTGTGCCCTACCCTTTCGGATAGTTTACCTTTGCTTTTAATTCTTAAAGAACGCTCACCTTCTAAATATACCACATAAAACACATAATTTCAAGGGGTACGGTAAATTTAATTGACTTTCCTGAGTTAAAATGATATATTAAAAAAGCTGTTTTTAGTATAATTTAGGAGAGAAAATGTCTATATCCAGAGAAGATGTAAAATATACGGCAAATCTTGCGCGCCTTGAGCTGAAAGATAAAGAACTGGATATCCTATCAAAACATTTACAGGATATCCTCGATTTCATCGACAAATTAAAAAGTGTTGATATAAAAGAGGTTGCGCCCACAAGTCATGTTTTGCCGATTAAAAACGTCTACCGCGAAGATGAGGTATCTCGCTCTCTAAAAACAAGTGATGCGCTTAAAAACGCACCCTCAAAAGACGAAAGATTCTTTAAAGTCCCCAAAGTAATCGAATAATAAAATACCCGCTTAAAATGAATAACAACAATAACTTATTTTCGCTTTCCGCCAAAGATATTATCACGCAAAAAACTGATCCTAAATCAGTAATCGCGAGCCTCACAGAACGCATCAATAAAGTTGAAGATAAAGTAAAGGCCTTTGTCAGGAAGCCGAAGATTAATCCTGCAGCAAAACCAAGTCCAAAAACCAATCAGCCTCTTTGGAGTATTGCGGTTTCTATAAAGGATAATATCTGTGTTGAGGGGCAACTGACAACCTGTGCCTCAAAAATACTTAGCGGATTTCACCCGCCATACGATGCGGAAGTAATCACTCGCCTTAAAAATGCCGGAGCTATACTCTGGGGAAAAACCAATATGGATGAATTCGCATTCGGCTCATCCTGCGAAAATTCCTGCTATGGACCAACTTCTAATCCACACAATCTTGACTGTGTCCCCGGCGGCTCATCAGGCGGCTCTGCTGCGGCTGTTGCTGCTGATGAAACAATCATGAGTATCGGCTCAGACACCGGAGGCTCAATAAGGCAACCAGCATCTTTCTGCGGAGTAGTAGGGCTTAAGCCCACATACGGCAGAGTTTCCCGGTACGGGCTTATTGCATTCGCATCAAGCCTTGATCAAATCGGACCATTAACTAAAAATGTTTACGACTCAGCACTTCTCTTAAATACTATCGCAGGATATGATCATAAAGATTCAACTTCTGCCGATATAAAAGTACCCGATTTTACAAAATCACTAGGAGAAGATATCAAGAACATCACAATAGGCTTACCGGAAGAATATTTCACTAAGGGTATTAATCGTGAGGTAAAAATTGCAGTTGATACTGCAATCGAATTACTAAAGAAAAAAGGGGCGAAGTTTATCCCTGTAAAACTTCCGCATACCCAATATGCTGTCGCGGTATACTACATAATCGCAACTGCTGAAGCCAGCTCTAATCTTGCGCGTTTTGACGGCGTACAATACGGATACAGAAAAGACACAGGGCAGGGACTAATTCCGATGTATCGGGCAACGCGAGGTGAAGGATTTGGCGAAGAGGCAAAGCGCCGTATAATCCTCGGTACATATGTATTATCCAGCGGGTACTACGATGCTTATTATCTAAGAGCCCAAAAAGTACGCACATTAATCAAAAAAGACTTTGATGATGCATTTAAAACCATAGATTGCATACTAACACCTACATCACCTACGCCGGCATTTAAAAAAGGTGAAAAACTAAAAACCCCCTTGGCAATGTATCTCTCGGATATCTATACAATATCAGCAAATTTAGCAGGTATACCGGCAATATCAATACCTTGCGGATTTACAAAAAACAATCTCCCTATAGGATTACAACTTATTGCAAAGCCATTCGCTGAAGATACCTTATTTAAAATAGCTTCTGCGTATGAAGCAGAAACCAACTGGTGTAAAATAAAACCTAAATTATGAGTTACGAAACAGTAATCGGACTAGAAGTACACACCCAGCTAAACACTAAATCAAAAATTTTCTGCGGATGTTCAACTGAATTCGGAGCATCAGCCAATACTCAAGTCTGCCCGGTGTGTTTAGGATTGCCGGGAGTACTTCCTGTATTAAACCATAAAACCCTTAAACATGCAGTTAAAACCGCCCTTGCTCTTAATTGTTCCATAGAATCCTTTATTAAATTCGACCGGAAAAATTATTTTTACCCTGATTTGCCTAAGAATTTCCAGATATCCCAATATGATCGCCCGCTTTCATACAAGGGACACCTTACGATAAAAGATAAAGATAAGACAAAAAAAATCGGTATTACCCGAGTACATCTCGAAGAAGACGCGGGAAAACTTATCCATGAAGGTGATGATGCTGCTTCAAGCTATGTTGATTTCAATAGAACGGGGATCCCGTTACTTGAAATAGTATCCGAGCCTGACATGAGATCACCGGGGCAAGCCTATCTTTACCTAACGACTCTAAAAGCAATACTTAAATATCTGGATGTTTCTGATTGTGACATGGAAAAAGGAAGCCTAAGGTGCGATGCGAATATTTCCATAAGAAAAAAAGGGGATACAAAACTAGGAACTAAGACAGAATTAAAAAACATGAATTCTTTTAAGGGCGTAAAGGCTGCCTTGGAATTTGAAGTAAAGCGCCAGATAAAACTTAAAGAAAAAGGTGAAAAAATAATGCAACAGACCTTGTTGTGGGATGAGAAAAAACAAAAAACCGTTAGCATGCGCACAAAGGAAGAAGCGCATGATTATCGATATTTCCCTGAGCCGGATTTGGTACCCTTCGTATTAAAACAAGAAGAAATAGATACAATTAAAAATAATCTACCGGAGCTTCCAGAGGCAAGGTTATCGCGCTTTATGAGCGAATTTAAATTATCCGTTTATGACGGGAATATTTTAATCTCTGATAAATATCTGGCAGATTTCTTTGAGGAGTGCGCAAAAACTTATAAACAATACAAAAATCTTAGCAACTGGATACAGGGCGCGCTCTCATCAGAACTAAACAACCGCAAAATCCAAGTAAAAGATTTAAAACTTGCACCTTTAGAATTAACTAAATTACTCAAAATAGCAGACGAAGGAAAGATCAATAACTTAACGGCAAAGACAGTGCTTACTGACATGATCCATACGGGTAAATCCGCGGATACAATCATTAAAGAAAAAAATCTCGCTCAAATATCCGACTCATCAGCCCTTGAGGAAATAACCGATAATGTAATAAAAGACAATCCCAAACCAGTCGGAGATTATAAAAACGGCAAAGAAAACGCCATAATGTTTTTAATGGGACAAGTAATGAAACAAAGCAAGGGCAAAGCAAATCCAAAAATGGTAATCGAAATCTTAAAAGAAAGGATTAAAAATGCGTAAGAAAATATTTCTGGTTTTAAGTATTACAATAATTGCTTTTTTAGTTTTCTTAAATTACAGCTGCAGCCTGGCGGAAAAAGAAAAAGGCAAAAACGACGTTTATAAACAACTCGATTTATTTGCCGATGTATTTAGTTACATAAAACGTGATTATGTAGAAGAAACAGAAAATAAAGATTTAATTTACGGGGCACTACAGGGAATGCTGGGTAACCTTGACGCATACAGTCAATTTCTGGATCCGGATACATATAATGAATTACGCGTAGATACCACAGGGAAATTCGGCGGACTAGGCATTGAGATAACCATACGAGACGGATTAATTACAGTAATCACCCCTATTGAAGATACACCTGCATGGAAAGCCGGCATAAAAAGCCTGGACCGCATAGTCAAGATAGAGGACGAAGTAACGCGAGGATTCTCGCTAACCGATGCCGTAAAAAAGATGCGTGGAAAACCCGGCACGGATATCACTATTACGGTCCTGCGTGAAAGCGAAGGCAAGCTGCTTGATTTTACAATAACGCGCGACATCATAAAGATAAAAGACATAAAAGAAGCAAGAATCCTCGAAAATGGAATTGCCTATATACGCCTCGTTGAATTCCGTGAAGACTCAGGAGATGACTTACTAAAAGTCCTTAATGACCTTACCAAAGAAGGCATGCGGGCCTTAATCATGGACTTACGTAATAATCCCGGAGGGCTTCTAATATCCGCGGTTGATACGGCCGAAAAATTTATCGAGAAAAATAAAGTTATCGTATCAACCCAAGGTAGGCGGGAAGATTCACAGACTGAATTTAAATCAAAATACGGCAAGCCGCTGCTTGATCTGCCAATGGTAGTTTTAATAAATAACGGGAGCGCTTCCGGCAGTGAAATTTTTGCGGGTGCAATGCAGGACTATGGGCGAGCAATAATCATGGGCACTAAATCATTCGGCAAAGCCTCGGTTCAAACATTAATACCGCTGCTTGACGGCTCAGCTGTAAAACTTACTACCAGTAAATATTTTACGCCGAATATGCGCCTCATCCACGATATAGGGATAACTCCGGATATTACCGTTAAGCTAAACCCAATACCCGCAGAGAAAAACAGTGAAAAACCCGATATTGATTCCGAGAAAGTATTCAATGAGATCGAAGATAAAGAAATCGAAGATAAAGACGAAAAATATAAAAAGGATAATCAAATAATTGCTGCCATTGACGTATTAAAAGGAATCCTTATATACAATAAAATAAATGATGAAAAATAAAATTATCGCGGCTTTAACCATCATCGTAATTGCTCAGGCTTTTCTATTGCTGGGAGCCGCAAAAAAAGAAAAAAAAGAAGTCACTTCACTTTCCAAGTCAAAACCGCAAATCCTAAAGACAGAAAAGGAGACTGCGCCTCAAAACGATCCGGATGTTGCAAAAATTGCGATTGTCCTGGATGACTGGGGATACAACCTTAAAAATTTAGATACGTTAAAAAAAATAAAATCTCCCCTAACTTTGGCAGTATTACCTAATCTCACTTATTCCAGGCGTATTGCCGAAGAAGCATATGCCTTAAATAAAGAAATACTCCTCCATTTACCGCTTGAGCCGTATAAACGCAGCCAAGTACCTTTAGAAGAAAATACGATCACGGCAGATATGACAACCCGTGAAATGATCACAATCCTGCAAAAAGATTTGATGAACATATCGCATGCAGCAGGAGTATCAAATCACCAAGGTTCAAAATTTACAACAGACGAAAAGGCAATAACTACTATATTTAGTCAGTTAAAAAAGCAAAATTTATTTTTTCTCGACAGTCTGACAAGTAAATCCATATGTAAAAAAATCGCAAATAAATCAGGCGTTAGGTTTGCATCCCGCGATGTTTTCCTGGACAATGAAAACGACGAAGAATACATTGCCAACCAATTACGCATTCTAACAGAAAAAGCTAAATTACGCGGCACAGCTATAGGCATAGGTCATGACAGAATCACAACATTAAAAGTTCTAGAAAGACTAATACCCGAACTAGAACAAGAAGAAGGTATTAAATTTGTTTTTATATCGGAATTAGTAAAATGATAACATTAGGCATTGAGACATCCTGCGATGAAACATCCGCCGCAATAATAAAAAACGGCAATATTGTTCTTTCGCATATCATAGCATCAAGCATCCAATTGCATAAAAAATACGGCGGAATAATTCCGGAAATAGCCTCTCGAGCGCAACTGGAATTCATTTACCCTGTAGTTGATGAAGCACTAAAAAAAGCAAAGGTAAAAATCGACCGGGTAAATTTAATCGCCGTAACAAAAGGTCCGGGATTAGGAGGATCATTACTAGTGGGAGCCTCTTTTGCAAAAGCCTTAAGCTTTGCGAAAAATATACCCCTTATTGGCGTAGACCACGTCAAGGCACATCTATACGCTCCGCTCCTAACACAGAAAATAGCTTTCCCCTTTATCGGACTCGTAATTTCCGGAGGACACACGAGCTTATACAAGGTAACCAATTTTAACTCGCTTACATTGCTAGGGCGAACTGCTGATGATGCCGCAGGTGAGGCATTTGACAAAGTAGCCAAAATCTTAGGATTAGGATATCCCGGCGGGCCCGTTGTTGAGAAAATTGCCCTAAAAGGAGAGGCAGGAAAAGTTAAATTTTCCTGCGGAAACCTAAAGCGAGAATTTGATTTTAGTTTCAGCGGCATAAAAACAGCAGTACTTTATAACGCTCGCGATAAAAAATTAACCGCAAAAAATAAGGCAAATATTGCGCATGCTTTTCAAGAAGCAGTATTTAATGACATTGTAAAAAAATCTGTCCTGGCTGCTTCAAAGAAAAAGATAAAAGCGCTAGTTGTCGGAGGTGGAGTAAGCTGCAACAGGCGATTCCGTGATAAACTAAACGCAGAAGCCGTACCTCAAAAGATAAAGATTTACCTGGCAAAACCTCAATACTGCACAGATAATGCCGCAATGATTGCCGGTTTTGGTTATCAACTTTTTAGAAAAGGAGTTCGCTCGAAATTAAATATGAAAATAGAACCCGCTGGTGTAAGACAATAATTATTATGACCTTTTCGTTCAAACTTCAAAATTAATTCAACAAGATAGCTTATATCAGCTTCGCTTCCGTAAGCTATAGCCTGATTAAGGAGGAACGATGATCACATATGACGATATGATTTTAAAACTACTGCTAGCAGTAATATTCGGCGGCTTAATCGGCCTGGAGCGTGAAATCCAAAAAAGAGAAGCGGGCCTACGTACACACATACTGGTATGCCTTGGTTCTACGCTGATTATGTTGACATCTATCTATATTTTTGATATATATAAGGATGTCGGCAATTTAGATCCTTCCAGAATTGCAGCAGGAGTCATGACCGGTATTGGCTTTATCGGTGCTGGCGCTATCATAAAAAACAAAGATAGTGTCAAAGGACTAACAACCGCGGCCTCCATCTGGATAGTAGCAAGTATCGGACTAGCCATAGGTTGCGGATTCATATATGCCGCCTTAATTACCACTGTTTTCGTTTTAATTGTATTACTTGTTCTACGCCATATAGAAAAATTTATAATTAAGAAGTGTTAATCGCACCTAATATCTAAAGATCACAAATAAAAATTAATAGTTACAATGTAGTTTGAAGGGGGGTGAAGTTTTATGGCCAGAGACAGAAAAAACGAAAACAACGGAAAAATCCTGGATGTTGATGCGAGCATGACAGGATCCCTTTGCTTCAAAGATCCGGTTAACCTGCGTATCAACGGTAAGTTTGAAGGAGTACTAGAAACAAGAGGTACGCTTACCGTAAGCGAAACAGCAGTAGTAAATGCCCGCATTATCGGAGATAACATCGAAATTTCCGGACATGTTAAAGGTGAAATACTAGCAAGAGAACAACTTTCATTGATTGCTCCGGCAGTAGTAGAGGGCACAATCAAAGCTTCCAAGCTCAGCATTGGCGTGGGCGCTAAATTTGAAGGTAACTGCCACATGCTTGAAGATGTACTCGGAGCTGAAGACTTAGCCAAGTATCTAGAAATGGATCTAGATTCTATTGTTGACTGGGCTGATTCCGGAAAAGTACCTGCCTACAAAGACGGCGATGAATGGAGATTCGAACGCAGCAAAATCGACGAGTGGATTGCAAGCGGCGCAATAAAATAAGTAATAACTTTCAAGCCTAAATCCTCTCTAAACACTGCGAATAATTAACCAATTTACATTTAAGCCTTCCGCAAGCTTAAGTTTAACCCGAATCGTGCAATAGACGTGAAAACCGAGACGTAATATATTGGGTTAGATTGCCTTAAAGAAAACGCAGGCATACCTTTATGGTACGGCGAGGCTTTGTGAAAGGCAAGATAGCCTAAGAGGTTACGTCGAATTCCGCGATCTATTGCATAATTCGGGTTTATGGAAGGGCTGTTTATTTTTGGAACCTTTTTTAAGAGGTACGATGTGACTGAAAAACTTATTACTGTACGGGATGTCTCGCAAATCTTAGGGATCACCGAGCAAGAGGTAATCGAACTTGCCGAACAAGGCGCAATACCGGCATATAAAATTGCAGGTACTCATCTAAGATTTAAAAGAGATCAAATTAACCGTATAAAACAACAAGATAAAATTGAATTTAAAACAAGAACCAGGCATATAAAGTATTCATCTTTTGAAAGAATAACTGACTTTATATATTTTAATGATTTTTATATAGCCTCAAGCATTTTGATCGTTTTTATGCTCTGGATCATTCTCAAGACATGAAACAAAAAGGTTATTGTGATTTAGGATTTGCCAAGATTGATACAGATAGAAAGAATCGGCGAGGATATCCTGAAGCAATTTATTGCCCGGGTAAAACAAAAAAACAGATAAAAGACATCGCTAGTATCGTACTCGCGCAAAAGCATACTCTTTTACTGACCAGACTTAAACGATCTATCTATACGCATCTTAAACAATATTATCCTAAATTAAAATATAGTCCCCTGGCTAAACTCGCCTATATCCAAGACAAAAAAACAAAGCTTAAAAAAAATAGCGTATTAGTCGTCAGTGCCGGTACGGCAGATTTAGAAGCGGCAGAAGAAGCTGCCTTAACATGTCAAATTCTTGGCAGTCCTGTTGAACGCCTGTTTGATGTAGGAGTCGCGGGAATACACCGGCTAATGGATAAAGAAAAACTCTTATATAAATCCTCCGTAATTATAGTTGTCGCTGGCATGGAGGGAGCACTGGCAAGTATTGTAAGCGGACTAGTAAAATCTCCGGTGATAGCGGTTCCGACTAGCACAGGATACGGCGCAAGCTTTAACGGATTAGCGGCACTTCTTACAATGCTAAACAGCTGTTCTCCTGGTGTTACCGTAGTAAACATTGATAATGGATTTGGTGCCGGATACTTTGCGAACCTTATAAACCCCGCTTAGAGATGCTAAAATATAGCTATGATTTATTATAGTAACGCAATACATAGAGATGTGTTTTATTTGGATATAACTTTGGTTTACGTTCGCCTGGGCGAACTATCTCTAACGGGGTAAACCCCGTTAGAGATAATGCCTTTTGCGCTTATGGACGATGAATTCATAATTATGGAACTTGTAAGTTTATCTGTTAGTTTTAGTTTAACATACGGTCGTCTAAGGACGACCTATCTCTAACGGGGTAAATAAATGACTTCCTTGAACTCGGCAATTAGATTTCATGGACATCTGGGCCCCTGGCTGGTTTTAGGGCTCTTGATGGGTAAATACGGACTAAGAAAAATAAACGCAAAAAAGTATTTCGGCTTAAGCCTTTGCGTAAGCGGACTACACAAGAAACCGAAAAGCTGCCTTATCGACGGACTGCAACTTTCAACCGGGTGCACGCTGGGAAAAGGTAATATACGAATCTTAAAATCAAAAGGCATTTTCGTTAACTTTAAAAATAGCGAAACGAATAAAAAAATAACGCTTCGGTTAAAGGATAAAATATTAAAACAACTAAAAAACACAACCGGGCACTCTGCCTCGGAACGCTTGGCAAAAATATTGCATAAAAAGACACCACTTGATATTTTTACGTTAAGTAACAAACGTTAAAAACGGAGGAAACTCAGATGGCTTTATCAGGTTTAGACATTTATAAACGTTTACCTAAAACAAATTGCCGCAAATGCGGATTTCCTACATGCCTTGCCTTCGCGATGCAGCTTGCAAAAAAAGCAGTGGCACTGGATAAATGCCCGGAAATAACCGATGAGGGAAAAGCAGCGCTTGAAGCATCAGCTCAACCACCGATCAAACTCATCACCATAGGCGAAGGCGATAAAAAATTAGAAATTGGCAACGAAAATGTATTATTTAGACATGAGGAGAAATTCTTTCATCCCACAGGCGTAGGCATAATCCTCCAAGACAGCCTATCTGATGAAGATATCACCGATAGACTGGCCGTAATAAACAAATTGCACTTTGAACGCATCGGACAGGAAATATCAATTAATCTGGTTGCCGTCAAACAAACCTCCGATAGTGCGAAATTTGCCGCAGCGGTTAAAAAAATATCTGAAGCTACTCCTTTGGGATTAGTGCTGATATCCAATGATGCCCAAAGTATAAAAGCTGCTGCTGCTCCAATCGCAAAAAAGCGGCCCCTTATTTATGCTGCAGACAGCAAAAACTATAAAGAATTTGCCGCACTCGCCAAAGAGCTTTCCATTCCTTTGGTAGCTAAAGACGCGGACTTAGAAAAACTCGCGGAATTAACCAAATCAATAAACTCCGAAGGAGTAGACAGCCTTATACTAGATACCGCCGAGAAGCCGCTAAATAAAAAAATCTGGGACCTAACACAAATTCGAAGACTGGCACTTAAGAAAAACTATCGCCCCTTAGGCTATCCCACATTAACAATCATAAAAAATAACGACACCTACGAACAAGTAATTGAAGCCTGTATTTACATACTCAAATATACGGGCATAGTATTGCTGGAGGGATTTGACCCGTATCAGATACTTCCTGTTTTAACCCTACGCCAGAATATTTACACTGACCCGCAGAAACCGCTGCAGGTAGAGCCTAAAGCATACCCCATAGGGCAGGTAACAAGTGATTCCCCGGTATTAATTACGACGAATTTTTCTCTTTCGTTTTATACTGTTCTAGGCGAGCTTGAGGCAAGCAAAGTACCGGCTTATCTTGTAAGTGTAGATACAGAGGGAATGTCTGTTCTTACGGCCTGGGCGGCTGAAAAATTTACTTCCGATAAAATATCAGAATCCTTGAATAAATTTGAAATCCCCAAAAAGGTAAGTCATAATAACATAATCATACCCGGATATGTTGCTGTTATGAGTGGGGATTTAGAGGAAAAATCAGGACGCAAGGTAATAGTTGGTCCACGTGAAGCAGCGGGAATCCCTAGCTTCTTAAGAAATTTAAATTCGTAACAAAATTAAAAATGGATAAATTCAAAATTACATTTTATCCTGAGAAAAAAACAATAGAAATCGGCAAAGGAAAAACTTTGCTTTCTGCTGCTATATCTTTGGGGATTAACTTAAACTCGAGCTGTACCGGAGACGGCGTATGCGGCAGATGCAAAGTTATCATAAAAAAGGGTAGCGTTTCTACGCTACCTTCGGGAAGAATAACCAACGAAGAACGCAAAAAAGGTCTTTATCTTGCTTGTCTGACTACCGCGCTATCTAACGTAGAAATAGAAATTCCCCCTGAATCACGACTTGATCTTTCAAAACTAAGCGATGAAGAAGCATTTTTATCCAGGCTAAAAGGGGTCTACACAAAAGCCGAATCAATAGAAAAAAGTGAACCTGTTATCAATGAAGACATCTTTATACATTCGCCGCTTTCAACCAGACTCTATCTGGAGATGCCCGATCCGAACCTGCAAGACAGAATCAGCGACCTTGAAAGAGTCTATCGCCAAATCCGTAAGGTTCGCGATGTAAAAATTATGCAAACCGGCCTGGCTAATATTCGCCATCTGGGTAATTTATTACGCTCATCTGATTTTAAGGTTACGGTTACCTTAGGGAATAGAAACGATACTACGGAAATTGTTCTAATTGAGCCCGGTGATACATCGAAAAATAATTTCGGAATAGCCTTTGATATCGGAACAACTACAATCTCTGGGCAACTTGTTAACTTAAACACCAAGCAAATCTTAGGCACCAAGGCAACATTTAATCAACAGGCAACCTTTGGTAATGATATTATTACCCGTATAATATACGCCCAAAAAGAAGAAGGCTTGTCGCGCCTGCACCATGCGGTTATTGATGGTATGAATGATATGATCCAGGCTTTAATCAAAGAAAATAATATTGATTTAAATAATGTTACATGTTGCGTATGCGCGGGTAATACGACAATGACGCATCTTTTATTACGAGTGGATCCCACATACATAAGACGTGACCCTTATGTGCCTACGGCAAATTTTGTTCCGGTAATCCGCTCCCAGGAAGCAGGCATTAAAATTAATCCCCGGGGACTATTAGGCTGCGTTCCGGGTATATCAAGTTACGTCGGAGGAGACATAACCGCAGGTGTACTTGCCTGCGGAATGGATACAGAAAAAGACCTATGCCTCTTAATTGACATAGGTACAAACGGTGAGATTGTTTTAGGAAACCGCGAATGGATGATATCATGCGCTGCGTCCGCGGGCCCCGCGTTTGAAGGTTCGGGCGTGTCATGCGGCATGCGCGCGAGAGAAGGCGCGATACAACGCGTAAAAATTAATAAATCGACTTATGAATCCGATGTAACGACAATTTTGAATTCTAAAAGTGCTGGAATATGCGGTTCCGGATATATCGACTTAATCGCTGAAATGCTAAGAGCCGGCATAATTGATAAAAGCGGAAAGATAAAAGATATAGAAAATAAACATATACGCGTAGGAAAATTAGGTAAAGAGTTTGTTGTTGATGATAATATTTACATAAATGATGTGGATATAGATAATATCAAGCGGGCAAAAGGAGCAATATATTCTGCCGCAGCCATATTGGTAAAACATATGGAGCTTAATTTTTCCGATATAAAAAAGGTATTTATTGCCGGAGGGTTTGGAAATTACCTCGATATGGAAAATGCGATAACAATCGGCCTGCTTCCGGATATCGAGCGTAGTAAATTTAAATTTGTGGGCAACAGTTCACTATTAGGCGCAAGAGAAATAATGCTTTCCAGCGATGCAGCGAGAAAAGCAGAAGAAATTGCCAAAAAAATCACTTATTTTGAATTATCCACAGATCCAAAATATATGGATGAGTATGTAGCAGCATTATTCTTTCCGCATACCGATGCTAACAGATTCGCAAACATAAAACTATGAGCTGCACAATTGCTATCGCCGGAAAGGGCGGAACAGGAAAAACAACCATCTCCTCACTTATGGTGCGTTTCCTGCGAGAAAAAAATAAGGGCTCTGTTTTAGCTATTGATGCCGACCCTAACAGCAACCTGGGAGATGTCTTAGGTATAAGCGCATCTGAGAATATTGGCGCAATCATTGATGAAATCGCCAAAAACATCGATAAGATTCCCGCGGGAATGACAAAAAACCGATACATAGAATATCGGGTGCAATCTGCAATTGAAGAATCTATAGGCCTGGATCTATTATCAATGGGCAGACCGGAGGGACCGGGATGCTACTGCTATGCCAACAATGTCTTACGAGGTATTATTCAGAAGATTTCCGGGGATTACGACTTTGTAGTTATTGATAACGAAGCCGGCCTTGAGCATTTATCCCGCCGCACAACAAGGCGTGCCGATTGCATGTTTATTATCTCTGATGCGACAGGCGTAGGCATAAATTCTGCCAAAAGAATATACTCATTGATTAAAGAATTAAACATAGACATCAAAAAATACGTTTTTATAATTAACCGTGTTACAGAAAGCACAGATAAAAACGATCTTATAAAACATTTTAGTGATATATCAAATGAAGGAATTGAATTGGTACCTCATGATACGCAAATTTTAGAATACGCAACTAATAACCGCGCAATCATGGATTTAAGCAATGAATCAGAGGCGTTGAAATCTACATTCAACATAATGAAAAAACATATACCCAGCAGGGTAGGCCTTCCCAATACATTTTAGGGAAGAGTCTAAAATAATAATTATTATGACCCTAAGGAGGAAACATGCCGCAAGAGCTACTCAAAGAACAATGGCCTAACGCAATCGATGTAATCACTATCGGCGCAACAAGCCAAGAAGGGGGAACGCGAGACAGGGCTATTAAGGTCGGTGGCCAAAATGGGCTACCTTACCTATTCGAAGAATCCGACATGCCCAATAAACCTGTAATCGCTATGGAGGTTTTTGATATTGAGCCTGTTGACTGGCCGGATACTTTAAAAAAACCATACGGCGATGTATTATCTAACCCCGTTGAGTGGGCAAAAAAATGCGAAACAGAATTTAAAGCCGATCTTATCGCCTTAAGGCTCGCCGGTACACATCCGGATGCGGGAAATAAATCCGAAAGTGATGCTGTTAAACTCGTAAAAGATATAATCGCAAATGTCAAAATACCGTTGATTATTTTAGGTTCTAACGATGAGGAAAAAGATAATTTAATATTACCAAAATGCGCCGAGGTCACCAAAGGTGAAAAATGCCTAATCGGTGATGCCGCGCAGAAAAACTACAAGACACTTACCGCGGCATGCCTTGCATACGGACACAATATTATTGCCGAATCGCCAATTGATATAAATATCGCAAAACAACTGAATATCTTAATTACTGAAATGGGCCTACCCTCAGACCGCATTATAATAAACCCTACCGTCGGTGCTCTGGGTTACGGATTAGAATATGCCTATTCAATAATGGAAAGGGGCCGTATTGCAGCTTTAGGCGGAGACAAGATGCTCGCACAACCGTTTATATGCTTTGTCGGACAAGAAGCATGGAGGGCAAAAGAAGCAAAGGCATCTGCGTCAGAATTCCCAGAATGGGGCAAAGAGCTGGAGCGAGGCATACTCTGGGAAGCGGTTACTGCTTCTGCGTTCCTTCAGGCAGGTGCCGACATTTTAATAATGCGTCATCCAAAATCAATCGAGATAGTAAAAGAAAACATCAACCAATTACTACAAAAATAGAAGGAGAGAGTAAATGTTTATTGTAGGCGAACTGATCAACGGAATGTATAAAAAAGTAGGCGCAGCTATACAAACAAAAGATAAAAAACCAATTCAGGATTTAGCAATTGCCCAAACTAATGCCGGCGCATCTGCTCTAGATGTAAACTGCGGACCGGCATCTGCCAACCCGAAAGAAACTATAAAATGGCTGGTTGAAACAATTCAGGAGGTAGTAGATACAACACTCGCGCTGGATAGTACAAAACCTGATGTTATTGAAGCCGGACTATCTATTGCCAAAAACCAAACTGTTATAAATTCAACAGGTGCCGATGTTGAAAGACTAGATATTCTCGTACCTATGGCACTAAAATATAATAGTTCGCTTATCGGCCTTGCCATGAATAAAAAGGGAGTACCTCAAGATAAATTTCAAAGACTGGAACTAGCAGCAACAATTGTAACATATTGCCAGGAAAAGAATTTCCCCATCGAAAAACTCTATCTTGATCCCATTGTTTTACCTGTAAACGTAGCACAGGCTCAAGCAGAAGAAGTATTGGAGGCATTACGCGAATTTAAACTTTTATCGGACCCCGCACCAAAAACAATAGTAGGATTAAGCAATATTTCCCAGGGAACAGTTAACCGCAGCCTGATAAACCGTACTTTCCTCGTTATGGCTCAATGCTCAGGGTTAGAAGGGGCGATACTGGATCCATTAGACAAAGATCTCATGGATGCGTTAATTAGCGCAGAATTAATCCGTAATAAACAAATATACTGCGATTCGTTCCTGGACGCGTATAAGAAAAAGTAAAAACCATGGAATATTTACAAAACCTATTAATTAAAATTCCTGAATGGTGGATCCAATTAGATATTCCTTTTACCTTAACAATAGGAATACCGATCCTTCTTATTGTTTGCACATTGATTTATATAAATAGAAGGGCGATACTACTGGTTACAGTGCTTTTTATTATATTACTCGTAGGATTTTTCGCTATTGCTGGTAAATTTTGTAATATTTTATTGGTTCCATAAAACTATGGCGGCGTAGCTCAGTTGGTAGAGCAAACGGCTCATACCCGTTATGTCAATGGTTCGAGTCCATTCGCCGTCACTTGATTTTTGGCTTTACCAAAAATCATCCCGAAGCCTGCGCGGGAAATTGTTAAGCGAAGTGAAAAGAATTTCCAAGCGCTTAGGCAAGGGACAGATAAAATAATGGTCTATGGCTATTAAAATATGAGTTAACGCTTGTTGAGGCTTAGCCTCAACAGTACTTAAACACAAAAGGCATATAATTATCTTGGCACTACTCCCACCAATAAACTATTTACAAGCCTAAATCATCTCTGCTATAATAATGCAAATTAATCAAATACAAAAACAATGGACAAATGATTATTTACGAAGAAATTTTACGGGCATTTCAAAAAGATAAAGTAAAATATGTGATTGTCGGCGGTATTGCCGTTAATCTTCTGGGCTCATTAAGAAGCACTGCTGATTTAGATATACTGGTTGAAATGAGCGATGATAATCTTAAAAAAGTTGTGAAGATTTTAAAAAAATGCGGTTATTACGTAAAACAGCCGATTGATCCCCTGGGGCTAGCCGATAAAAAAATAAGGAAAGATTGGATCAGCAATAAGCATATGAAAGCGTTTAATTTTTATAAAGACGTGTTGAAAGAAGTTGATTTGATTATCGACTCTCCAATATCTTTTGAGAAAGCCAGAAAAACTGCCTTGCATATTAAAGCAGGAAACATTTCCCTACCCGTTATCTCTATAGACAACTTACTAAAAATGAAGAGGAAATCCGCGCGCGCAGTGGATAAATTTGATATTGAGGAACTAAAAAGAATAAAGAGCTTGAGAAAAAAGAAATGATATTTAAATGGGAGAATGATAAAGAACGCACTTTACGCCTAATGAGCATACCGGCAAAGAAAAAATTAGAATGGCTGCGCCAGATGAGTGAATTCGTCTCTAAATGTTCATCGAAGCGCGATGTTTCAATAAAACGGAAATTAAGAAAAGAATCAATGTAGTTTTTTCGGCTCATATGATTTTTTGCTTTATTAAAAATCATCCCGAAGCCTGCGTAGAAAATTATTGAGCGAAGCGAAAAGAATTTCCAAGCGCTTAGGCAAGGGACAGACAATTGGCGATACAAACCTCAGTGGTTATAGCTATTAAAATGAATGGTACTTGCAATATTAAAAAAATAGTAGTAGAATAAGAACATCATAAACATAGGGGGAAGAAATGGCGAATCAAGAACCAACAGCAGGAATACTCGGCTCACTGAAATGTACTAACATTTTACTTACAATCATTGCGCTAACATTAATTCTTGCAGCGACTTGCATGCATATCAATAAAGAAAAATATTGCCACAAAAGCAAGAAGGGCATGGTAGGCTCTACATCAAAAAGACTATGCCCGATTCCTGCTCAAGATACAGCACCTGTTAAATAATATTTTAAAAATTCCTTGCAGTCTGGCGATTATACGCTTCGCCAGGCTGCGCACTTAACACCCGCGCGCATCTAACCTAAAATAAATAGAAATCACTTATCAACCCCCTCAAACACTTACCATTAGCTATTTATACTATAATGTAAAATAAATTGCGCTTTGGTTGAAGTTAAACTTCAACCAAAAGTTATACGGAACATATAACAATTTTCAAAGGACCTAAATACAAAAGCGTACAATTATCTTGACACTACTTTATCAATAAATTATTTACATTTTTAAAATTTCAGTGGTATAATATCTTACATATAAAGAGGTAATTGCGCAGGAGAAAATATGATAAAAAAAATAATCTTATATGCCCTTATAGCGATATTCGGACTTTTAAGTTTTAGTTCTATTGCTCCGGCAAAGGAAACAAGACCACTTGTAAGATTTAGGATTGAAACTGACAAGCGAACATATGCAATAGGTGAAACAATAACTCTGAGGGGTTTCGTTATAAACCTTGGATCAAATGTCGCCTACATTCAAACCCTACGCCCTTTTCTTAACACAACATTAACCGTTACAACACCAAGCGATAATGAACTCGAACTTGTCGATGACAGGGGACCGTTTGCACCAACGGACTATTCTGCTGTTTTGCCTGCTGAGGAAATAGAATTTTTTGCCTTAGACATAAAACCGAAAGGCCTGGAGAATGAAAACAGCGCAGGACTTGAACCTTTCATAGAATCCGGAACATACAAAATAAGACTGACTTATTGCGACCGCGCGCCCCTACTAAAAAGAGCCGTCAAGGAAATTTGTTCAAGCGATACAATAAAAATTGATATTCTTTCCTTTAATGAGCTGCAAAAAAAACTGACTAATTCTAAAAAATTAAAGGGTAAAATTACAACAGAAAATCAAAGAATTATAGTAAATAAAAAAGAAGCAAAAACGCTGGCTGCAAAATATACCAAAGCACAAAAAGTCTACAGAAAAAAAGGGCTGACCTATCTTTTTACCAGCGATGACGCAAGAGATGGATACTGGATAGTAGGCTTTGAAGAAAAACGAACTGGAATATTCCACGCAATAAGAGTTAACGCAATAACCGGCAAGACAAAAGAAATATATTTCGTAGATTAGCCCGCCCCATAAAATGCTCACCCCGTTAGAGATAACTTATTAAGCATTTATATACCTCGATTAATAATGAAAAAAAATAAATTTATATCTAGTAACTCTACCGTTAGCAAACGGCCATCTAAAGATGGCCTATCTCTAACGGGGCTCACCAATAAAGTTAAAGCATCACTTAAAAAACACCGGCTTATTACAAAAAACGAAACCATACTAGTCGCCCTTTCAGGCGGCCCGGATTCAGTTGCCCTATTATACTTACTAAACTCCTTAAAAAAAGAATTCGCACTTAAAATTGCCGCGGCCCACCTTAACCATATGTTAAGAGGGAAAGAGTCTAAAAAAGACATGTTGTTTTGCCAAACGTTATCAGCAAGGCTAAATATTCCTTTTTTCTCTGAAAGTATTAATATTAAAAAGCTAAATAACAATGCCTCCATTGAAGAAACCGCCCGTAAAGCGCGCCAGGATTTCTTATTTAAAGTTACCGATAATATCAAAGCCGCTAAAATTGCCCTGGGGCACACAAAAGATGATCAGGCAGAAACAGTGCTCATGCGCCTATTGCGCGGTAGTGGGCTTTATGGTCTTTCAGCTATACTACCTAAACGAAAAATCCGCCAGTATACACTCATACGACCGCTGCTGGAGATACCTAAAAAAGAGATTTTAACCTACCTTAAAAAACGTAAGATTTCATACAGGTTGGATCGTACAAATAAAAAAGACATCTATTTTAGAAACAGGATAAGACGCAACCTTATACCTAAACTAAAAAAATACAATAAAAACATCGTAAGCATCCTGGCAAATACGGCTCAAACTGTGGCACTAGATTATGAATACATAAAATCCGAAGCAGAAAAAAGCCTGGCCAAAATACATAAAGCAAACTCTAAATCACAAATAAGCCTTAAAACCGATAAAATACTTAGACTTCATCCTGCCGTACGAAGAATGGTACTGCGGCTTGCCATACAGAAAATAACAGGAAATCTAAGACGCCTGAGTTTTAAACATATCCAAGAATTAGATGACCTAATTGATGCGCGAAAAGAAAAATCCATAGTTGACCTCCCGCATAATATTTCCGCAATAAAAACACCATCAACAATTAAAATATATCGGCGAAAACAGCTTTAATTAAAATGCATCTAGCGCTGTGAAAAATCTTGATTAAACACGAGGTTTGTTATATACTATGATACGCTTAGAAGAGATAAAATGAATTCAGAATTAGACAGAAAGCTAAGTATTCATAACCTATTGAAAAAAAAAGTTGCTAAATCATAAGGGGAAATAATGCAAATAAATATGAATAAACCCGAAAATAGAAAGAAACGTAAAAAACAAGATAAAAACAGCCTCATGACACGACGAATACTATTAGCACTTATCTTAGCATTCGGGATGTTATATCTTTTTAACCTGACAGATGTCGGAACGAATGGTGCGACACGAGAAATAAGCTACGGAGAATTTTATCAGATACTTAAAGATAATCCCGAAAAACCCATGATAAGCTCCATAGCTAAAACAGACGCTCGACTTGAAGGGAAATTTACTAGTGGTGAAAAGTTCTTTGTAAATATTCCTGCTGAAGATAAGGACCTAATACCCCTGCTTCGGGAAAATGTAACGCGATTTGAAATAAAGCCATTAAAGACATTTTGGACAAGCCTTATTTTTTCCTTAGGACCAATGTTGCTTTTTATCGGCTTTCTATGGTATTTTAGCTACCGCGGAAGCCAGATGGGCAACAAACTCTGGTCATTCGGTAAAATACGCGCTAAACCTCAAGGGTCAAAAACCAAAAAAGCTACTTTTGGTGATGTGGCCGGAATTGAAGAAGCAAAAGAAGAACTACAAGAGATAATTGAATTCTTAAAAGATCCACATAAATTTCAGAAGCTGGGAGGAAAAATCCCCAAGGGCGTCTTGCTTGTAGGGCCTCCGGGTTGCGGAAAAACACTTCTAGCGAAAGCTGTATCAGGAGAGGCGGAAGTTCCGTTTTTCTCTATGAGCGGTTCAGATTTTGTAGAGATGTTTGTAGGCGTAGGGGCTTCACGCGTACGAGATCTCTTTGAACAGGGAAGACATGCGGCAAAAATATCAGGAAAAGGATGTATTGTATTTATTGATGAAATAGACGCTGTAGGCCGACAGCGCTTCTCCGGTATCGGCGGAGGGCACGACGAACGCGAACAAACCCTAAATCAACTCTTAGGAGAAATGGACGGTTTTGATACTACGGAAGGTTTAATTATAATTGCCGCAACTAACAGACCCGACACATTAGACCAGGCATTGCTGCGTCCGGGAAGATTTGACAGACACATCGTAGTTAACCTGCCGGATATATTAGGCAGAGAAGCAATCCTTAAAGTGCATATGCGCAAGATAAAACTTGCTCCCAATACAGATTTAAAGCTAGTAGCTAGACAAACTTCGGGATTCTCCGGAGCAGACCTGGCAAATTTATGCAATGAATCAGCGCTCTTGGCAGCACGATTCAACAAAAAAGAAGTAACGATGAAAGAACTAGAAGCTGCGATAGAACGCGTGCTTATGGGACCGGAGAAAAAAAGCAGAATAATATCCCAACGTGAGAAAAAAATTGTCGCATATCATGAATCAGGACATGCTCTACTATCACTCTTAATTCCGGAAGTGGACCCCCTACGTAAAGTATCTATTATCCCCAGAGGCATGGCAGGCGGATACACAATCATGCCCCAGCAAGAAGATAAACACTACTGGGCAAAGAAAGAATTGCTCGGCAGGATAACTGTAGCATTAGGAGGAAGAATATCCGAAGAGATAAACTTAGGAGAAATTACTACCGGCGCTGAAAATGACCTACGCGAAGCAACCAAACTTGCCCGGCGCATGGTATGCGCGTTCGGAATGAGCGAACGAATAGGAAATATTACACTAGGCAAACATCACGGACCGTTATTTTTGGGTCGCGATATAATGGAAGAAAGAGATTACGGCGAGGAAACGGCAAACCTTATTGACGGAGAAGTTAAAAAAATAGTCTATCAGGCACATGAATACGCAAAAACACTCCTTGAACAGCACAAAGAAAAACTAGAGAATTTAGCTAAAGCACTTTTAGAAAAAGAAGTACTCGGAGTAGAAGAGGTGCAGCAAATTACAGGCTTAAAAGCTTCGAATGATAAAGCCCAAACCGAAAACAAACCAAAAGAAAAAGATACAGACAAGACTAAGTAAATAGTTTTATTACCCTCTAAGATACTCTTAAAAATAATATGCATCCGCCCTGTGCTACCCCTGAGATTATAAATATTACCATGAAACCTATAGAGTATAACGCACGTCCGAAATTTACCTTAAGACTTGCTAAAACAGACTTAGAGCTGGGTCATCAGACTCGCATAATAGGAATATTAAATATTACGCCGGATTCTTTTAGCGGAGACGGCTTATTGAGTTACTCGCTTGATAAAATCGTTGATATGGGCCAAAAAATGATTGCTGACGGGGCAGACATTATAGATATAGGGGGCGAATCATCCAGACCAAACTCTCAAGCTGTGTCAGTCGAAGAAGAACTTAAGCGGATAATCCCATTGGTAAAAATATTGGCAAAAAAAGTAAGTGCGCCCATATCTATAGATACCTATAAACCAAGAATAGCAGAAGAAGCCCTGGACAACGGCGCATCTATTGTTAATGATATTACCGCACTGCGCGATAACAAAATGCCGCAGGTAATAAAAAAATACAACGCAGCAGTTATACTCATGCATATGAAAGGTACCCCCTCGAATATGCAAGATAACCCCCAATATGAATCCCTGATTGAAGAAATAAGCCAAACGCTTAAGAGATCTGTAGAAACTGCTATTTCCTCGGGAATAGCGAAGGATAGAATAATGATAGACCCGGGTATCGGATTCGGTAAAACGCTAACGCATAATTTAGAAATTATCAAGCGTCTCGGGGAATTCCAAAAACTAGATCTTCCACTTTTAATCGGACCGTCGAGAAAATCATTTATCGGAAATATACTTAATAAAGATCCGGATGAGCGACTATTTGGCACCGCAGCATCTATCGGTATAGCTATAGCAAACGGAGCTCATATTGTTCGCGTACATGATGTAGCTGAAATATCTGATGTGGTTAAAGTTGCTGACTCAATAATAAACGCAAATGACAAATAATAAAAAACGGCTAGGTGTTAACATAGATCATATCGCAAGCTTAAGGCAATTACGAGGCGGGCTAACGCCTGATCCGATACAAGCGGCAAATATAGTTGAAAATGCTGGAGCAGACGGCATTGTCGTTCACTTGCGAGAAGACAGACGCCACATAAACGATCGCGACCTTAAAACACTAAAACAAGTTGTCGTAACACACCTTAACCTTGAAATGTCTATCAATCCGGAAATTGTCGCTATTGCCGCAAAAACAAAACCTGATCAGGTAACTCTAGTTCCGGAAAAACGCCAGGAGCTAACAACTGAAGGAGGACTGGACACAATAAAATTAAAATCCCGCATCAGCAAAGTTATATCAAAACTGCAATCAAAGGGAATCAAGGTTAGTCTATTTATAGAGCCGAATATTCACCAAATACAAACAGCCAAATCTATAAACGCAGACGCAATAGAGATACATACCGGAAAATATGCTTTATCCAGTGGTAAAAAACAAAAAAATGAACTTTTAAAAATAAAAAAAGCTGCCCAACATGCAAAAAAAATCGGCCTTAGCGTTTTCGCGGGGCACGGACTAAATTACCATAACGTAAAAGCTATAGCCGATATTGACGAAATAGAAGAATTAAACATAGGATATTCAATAATAACCCGGGCTGTATTTTTCGGATTGAAAAATGCAATAAAGGAAATGATAAATCTAATAAAATAATTATGGAATTAATCGGAACCGGAATAGACATAGTTGAAATTAAACGCTTGAGACGCGCGATCAAAAAATGGGGCGATCTTTTCTTAAACAGAATATTTACCACAAAAGAGATAGAATACGCAAAATCAAGACGCTCAACCTATGAACATCTTGCCGGAAGATTTGCGGCTAAAGAAGCAATCATTAAAGCTACTGATGGGGGAGAACTGGGCTTTAAAGACATTGAAATCGTAAATAAAAAAAGTGGCAAACCATACGCGACGATAACAAAACCAAAATCAATAAATAAGAAATACCTAATATCCGTATCAATTTCACATATTAAAGATTATGCAGTTGCCAACGCAGTTGTTACGAAGAAAAACTAATTCTCACAAGGGCGATTTCGGGCATGTTTTTATCTTAGCAGGTTCCCGCGGATTCTGTGGCGCGGCTATACTAACGGTAGCTGCGGCTTTGCGTTCCGGGGCCGGACTGGTAACCCTGGGTATACCCAAATCACTACATAATGTTTTTGCCCGTCGCCTAACCGAAGGAATGATTAAAGTATTACCGGAAACTAAAGATAAAACATTAAGCACTAAAGCATACACGCAAATTATAAAATTTTTAAAAGAAAAAGCTGACATACTCGTAATCGGCCCGGGTCTTTCACAAAATAAATCAACTAAAGGCTTAATCCAGAAAGTTATAAAAAATTGCCCAAAAGCTTTAGTAATTGATGCCGACGGTATAAATGCCTTAGCTGAAAACCCAGAGCTTTTGCGCAACAAACATGCTATAATAACGCCTCATGTCAAGGAAATGTCGCGGCTTTTATCCATCAGCGTCGATAAAATAAAAAACAATCGTAAAAGTGTTGCAAAAAAAGCGGCAGTCGAATATAATATTACGGTTGCATTAAAAGGCTATAAAACAGTAGTAGCCGATAAAAAGCATATCTACATAAATAAAACCGGCAACCCAGGCATGAGTACTGCCGGCTCCGGTGATGTTTTAAGCGGAATAATTGGTGCATTTTTAGCACAAAGGCTGGATGCATTCAATGCCGCAAAATACGGCGCCTATATCCATGGCAAAGCAGGAGACCTAGCTGTAAAGAAAAAAACGCAGCTGGGACTAATTGCCTCAGATATAATAGAGGAAATTCCCGAAGCAATTAAAAAAAGTAAATAAGAAAAATAAATTTGATTGAATAAACTATAACGAATGACGCTGGCGTAGCTCAGTTGGTAGAGCAGGGGTTTTGTAAACCTCTGGTCGGGGGTTCAAATCCTCTCGCCAGCTCCAAATAAAACCTAAAAAAATTATTTTGTTCTTTATAATAAGTAATAAAAGTTTGAAGGCTGTTATCCCGCTTTGCGGGATATAAAATTGGACAGCCGAAAACCTAAAAAGAGATTCTTAAGAGAAAAGATTGTTTTCTCTTAAGAGGCATTTACTCCTTGCGGAAGGAAAAGGAATATTAAGGAAAAACCATCAGGGTTTTTCCTTAAGGAGTGAGTGTCGTTATAATACAAGCTAACCGTAAGATAAAACAATATACGCTATTAGTTTATTAAAACGATGAATAAACTAAAGCGAACGACTGGGCAGGTACCCAAGTGGCCAAAGGGGGCAGACTGTATAAAATGCAGCGTCTTGTCGAAAGATAAGATGGAAAAGTGGGTGAATTCAGGGAAACCCAATAATATTTTGGGCAATCCTGAGCCAAGCCTATCAACGCAATTTTTATTGATAGGAAGGTGCAGAGACTAATCCAATAAGGATATAGGCCCTTCTTTTAAAGGAAGAGCCTAAGCGCCCACCACCTAAAGCCTATATGCTATGGTGATGAGATAGTCCAAGCCTCAAGGTAACTTGAGGGCACTTGAAATCTGCTGCGCAATGCTTCAGAGGTTCGAACCCTCTCCTGCCCACCACGTAAAATGAAATTCTTTTCGAATTTCATCACGTGCGCAAGCACGTGAACGTAAGTTTTTACGTGTGTTAGGGGCGTGGTTGCCATAAGCAACTTTACGGTCCCACCATTTAAAGGTAAATTATGACACAAAAAGAAGAATCCTTAAAACCTGTATATATCGACGCCTTTGACTTAGATGACGCATGGTTTCAGTGCCTATCCACCATCCTGGATAAAGGACACATATACACTATAGATAGGGGGAGCTATAAAGGCCAAAAGCGCCTGGAATTTGATTTTGTAAGCATTAGAGTAAAAAAACCATCTCACCAGATAATCCCTATCATACCGGAAGGCATGAGCATACCCCCGCCAACAGATATGAATTACATAAACTCTTATCTTAGCTATCTTTTAACGGGCCAGAAGACCAAAACCGAAGACTATACCTATGGTGAGCGACTAGTTGACCCGAAAGTGCGCATAGAGGAAAAAACCGATGGCGAAAATAGCATGATAAGAGAAATCTCTTTAAACTGCAACCAGATCGAAGAAGTAATAAATCTCTACAAGACACACGGTCACGGAACTAATCAGGCAGTTATGGAAATAGGCATGCCATCTGATATCAAGCTAATTGATCCGCCATGCCTGCGTATTATTGATACACGCATACGTTACGGAAAGCTGCATTTTATTCTGTACTTTAGATCATGGGATCTCTGGGGAGGATTTCCTTCTAATTTAGGAGGATTACAACTAGTTAAAAACTACATGGCTGAAGAAATCGGCGTCGGAGACGGCGAAATTATCGCAGTAAGTAAAGGCCTGCATCTCTATGACTACAGCTGGGAACTTGCCCAGATAAGAACTAATAAGCATGAGCGAAAATTGAAATAAATAAAAATTGCGGGAGTAGTTCAGTGGTAGAACAATAGCCTTCCAAGCTATATACGCGGGTTCAATTCCCGTCTCCCGCTTAAATAAGCGGCAAAAAATGGCCTTCTCCCGAATGTAGAAACTTCTTAAGAATCACATCGGGATCCCGAAGAATCACTACGTAGGATAACTTCATTCGGGACAAGCCACCTACGTGGGTTCGATCCCCATCGCTCGCTTAAATCCAGATTTTTCATTAGAAAAATCTGCCCGTAGGGTCAACCAATAAAATCTCGACGATTTTATTGTGCTTGTTGAGGTAATCCCGAATTTTGCGGGGTAAAATCTTGTCCTATGATACAAGACCTTATCATATTGGGGTTATTAATGAGCGGGCCAAAGCACGGGTACCAGATTAAAAAACTTATCCGTGAAATAGCAGCTAATTATGCCTCAATTGAAAATACCTCTATCTATTATCCGTTAAGACGTATGAAAAAAAACGGCCTGCTCACCGAAAAACATATTAAGCCCGAAGCCGGTCTTAATAAATTCGTCTATTCAATTACCAAAAAAGGCAAGGAAATATTTAATAAACTTCTCTATAAAAACTTTCTTAAGCTCGAGCGTCCTTTTATTAATACCGATTTATCCATATACTTCTTAAAATATATGAATAAAAAAATGGCCTCAAAACGCCTTACTCAACGGCTGGAATGGTTAAGACGAATAAAAAAATGGCTCGCCCAGACAAAAGATAAGCTGGCAAAGCAAAAAAAAGAACCCGCGCTTTCATTAATAATTCAGCATAATATCGAGTTGATAAAAGCAGAAATTAAATTCAGTAAATACTTATTTAACGAAATTTTTTAATTTTTTATTATTATGAGAAATCTAATTCTAAGTTTTGGCATAATATTGGTATTCACAATATCCAGCTGCTCATCAGAGCCGAAAGAGAGTGGGCCAATTCAAAAAACTAGCCATGAATCCACGACTAAAGAATCCGGCACAAAAACGACCCCCAAAAAAAATAGCAAGACATCATCCGCACTAAAAGAAAAACACAAGCATGCGGACCGCGCCGAACAAACCGCCTGCCCGATATGCAATATCCGCCTTCTCATGACAAACGGCTATAAGGAAATAACCATCGAAGACTTAAAGAAAATGCAAAAAAACAACGAACCATTTATTCTTATAAATACGCTTGAATTTTATAATTACCGCGTGCAGCACATTCTCAATTCAATATCTATCCCTGAACAGGAAATTCAAGATACAGCACCCAAGCTATTTAAAACCGATACAAAAATAGTTGTATACTGCCAAAGCTACCACTGCTCCATCAGCACTAAAGCAGCTGAAAAATTAGTCGGATTAGGCTACACCCATGTCCTTGACTATAAAGGCGGTATAAAGGAATGGGAAGAAAAGGGTAATCTATTATCCGGATTGCGCCATCTACCGCATCCTCCGAAGAAGGGCTCACCAAAAAAAATAATCTTCAAAAAGTAGTTGACTTATTGGTAAATATTTAGTAAAATTTTACTATTATTTAGATAGTCAAATTTTACTATAATCTCATGAATACAAAACAATTATTAGCTAGAAATGCTGCCGGATCTCCCGATAAACCTGCGTTAATATTTAAGGATGAAACAATAACATCCGTTGGGCTAAAAAATGCCGCTTTTCAACTTGCCGCAGGATTAGAAAAATTAGGCATAAAAGCTCAGGATAAAATTGCAATATATCTACCCAATTGCCCGCAGTATGTATACAGCTATCTTGCCGCATTTTGTCTGGGGTTATGTGTTATCCCTCTGGATTTCATGCTCAAGGAGGAGGAGATTGTATCATGCCTAAACCATTCAGGGGCCAAAATCCTTATTACCAAGTATAAAGCAAATATCCCGCTTAAAGAACTAAAGAATAAAATTAAATCATTAGAAAAAATCATCCTCATCGATAATGAAAAGCGGGACTTTTTAAAATTCAGTGAAATATTAAATAACGCGGAGCCTAAATTTACGGAGCCTGCGATATCCCAAGACGATAATTCACTAATATTATATACCTCAGGGACATCCGGTAACCCAAAAGGAGTATTATTAAGCTACCGGCACCTATCCGGCTCTCCTGAAGCCATGAAATACTTCGTTGACTTAACTGAAAAAGACACTAAGCTTTGTCCTCTGCCGCTTTCACATAGCGCGGGATTAATCTATCTTCAAAATTGCATTATCTACAATATCACGCTCGTGCTTATGGAAAGGTTCTCACCTTTGGAATTTTTAAAAAACATTGCTAAATATAAAGTTACCTGTTTTCATATAGTACCCTCAATGTATTATGCGATATTACAATTAAAGGAATTCGAAAAGTATGATCTTTCCAGCCTGCGCTGGATGGTAGTTTTCGGAGCTCCAAGCGCGCCTGACGCGCTCAAGCGCTTTCAAGAATACTGCCCTAAAACACATCTTTTAAACGGCTGGGGGCTAACAGAAACATGCCCGCCGAATACCGTTATTCCTTTAGGAAGTAAGAATATTAAAAGTGTGGGTAAGCCCGCACCATGGATTGATATTAGAATCGTCGATGATAAGGATAAAGAACTTCCTCAGAATACCATAGGGGAGATTACCCTAAAAAGCTGGGTGATCATGAAAGAATACTATAAAAACCCCGAGGAAACATCCCGAGTAATAAAAAATAACTGGTTTTACACGGGCGATCTAGGCAGATTTGATAAAGATGGGTTTCTGTATATTGTCGACAGAAAAAAAGAAATGATAAAAATATCCGGACAGCTTGTTTACGCGCCGGAGGTCGAAGCTGTAATTCATAAGCACAAAGATGTAGTAGAGGCAGCTGTTATCGGTATTGCTGATAAATTAAGAGGGGAAGCAATCAAAGCCTTTGTGATCAAGGACAAGGAGAGTGATTTATCCGAAAGCAAGTTAAGAATATTCTGCCAGAAGCATTTAGCGCAATTTAAAGTTCCGCAGACAGTTAAATTCGTAGATACTTTCCCTAAAAACCGTACAGGAAAAATAGATAAAACAGCATTAACAAGGAGCTAATAAAATGAACATGAAAAAAGACATCCATTTAACCGCAAAAGAATTACTGGGAATGCTTCAAATAAAGCCTGGTGACTTCGGAAACTACGCAATAGTCCCGGGTCCTGTTGATAGGCGCGATGCCATCTTAAAACACATAAAAGAACCGGTGCGCAATTTTTCTTTCATGGAATATACTTTCTATTCCGGAGATTTCTTAGGCACAAAAGTAACAGTCGGTAACGGCGGTAGATACTCCGCAGATAGTGCAATTAGCTCGGAAATCCTCACAAATGGCGGAGTAGGAAATCTTATCCGTACCGGCTCCTGCGGTGCCTTACGAGACGATATTAAAATCGGCGATATTATTATCGCAACCGATATAATACGCGGAGATGGGGTAACCCCTTATTATGTCGAAGATTCCTTCAAAACAGCCGCAGACGAAGAACTGACACAAAGCCTTGTTGAGGCGGCAGAAAAATTAGGCGTACGCTACCACAAAGGGCCAATATGGACAACTGATGCTTTATTACGTGAAACCAAAGAAATCGTTGAAAAATACATATCCCTGGGGGCAATTGCGGTAGATATGGTTTCATCAAGTTTTCTAACTATCGCCCAACTCAATAACTCCAAAGCTGCCGCGATACTTGCCGTATCCGATAATGTAATCACAGGAGAAATGGGTTTTACGAATATGGACTATTACGAAGGCGAGCAAAAAATTATCCAGGTAGCCCTTGAAACAATCAAAATTAGAGAGAAAAAATGATAGCCGAATCACCACTTTTTAATCCGGTTGCTTACAAAGGCGGACACATATCCGTGCTGGATGAAACCGCCCTGCCGTTTAAAGAAACACGCATAAAAGTCAAAAACTTAAAAGGTGCCGTCTCTGTATTAAAAAGTATGAAAACGCGCGCATTTGGACAAGTGCTCCTTTTTTACTATATATTAATTCTAGAGGCGAAGAATAAAAAGATAAATTCGCTTTCTAAATTCACTAAACTTTCAGGGTCAATAACTAAAAAGTTTGCCGCAGCACGTCCCACATTTGCATTTACTCAATTACAAAGCGAACTACTAAAGATGCTAAAAAACACAAATAATGCTGTTTTTATCGAATCTCTTAAAAATTCTGTCTTTACATATATAAATTCCGTACAGAACGCCCGCAGGTATCGCGCAAAGCTGGTGGCAAACATGCTGCCTAATTCTGCTAAGATTCTAACCCACTGCAATGTATCCGGTGAACTCGTAGCTGTCGCAGCGGAAGCGCAAAAAATGGGTAAAGCAATAGAATTTTTTGTAACTGAAACCCGTCCTTATTTCCAAGGTTCACGCCTGAGCGCGTGGGAGATACATCAAGCCGGCATTAATATATATCTTTTATGCGATATTCAAGCCGCGGACATATTAAAAAGGTGCCGCATAGACATGGTTCTTGTCGGATCGGACCGCTCAACACAACAAGGCGATATTGTAAATAAAATAGGGACATACCAGTTAGCGGTGCTAAGCAGGCATTTCGGGATACCGTTTTACTCTTTTGTTCAGCCCCCCGGCCAAACAAAAACTATCAAAGATATAAAAATCGAATACCGGCCAAAAGAAGAAATGCTGAAATTCCGCAACACGCGTATAACCTCCGGCAATCAAGACGCGATATATCCTGCTTTTGATGTTGTGCCTAATTATCTGATAAACGGGCTAATATTTTTTGACCGTATATATACTCCGGAGGAATTTGCAAAAAAATGGTAAAACTTAACCCCGTTAGAGATAACTATTATACGTATTTATAAAAATACGGATCAATTATGAAAAAGAAACGCGTAGCTAATAAATCTAATACTAATAAACGGTCGTCGGAAAGACGACCTATCTCTAACGGGGTAAAAACTTACACACTAATATACGGAATGCCGGATAGAGATTTTTACGCCAGGCACAAAAAAGAAAATATATTATTTTGTGAAACGCGGCCAAGCCTATTTGGCGCGAAAATATTGGCGAAAGAACTAAAAAAGAAAAAGATGAAATCAACGCTTATCTGCGATAGCGCGTTAGGGCATTTATTCTTTATGCGGCATATTAAAAAAGTATACCTGTTTAAAACAAACGGGAATATTTTTCTACCGGGCGCTTTAGGGGTAAAAATACTCGCGGACTTCCATAAAATTCCGGTAGAAATAACTAATGCGGGCCAACTTAAAAAAATGCCCCTGACCGATAAAGACGCATCAACATTTTTAGGTAAAAGAGTAAGCATAAAAAAAATTAAGACCCTAAAACCACAAAATGAGGTAATATCATGAAAACCCTATACAAAGATAAACGAGATGAGATACTATTCTGGGCCAAAGAACTAGCCAACAGATCCTTTGTCTGTGGCCCGGTAGGTAATATATCCGTAAGGGTAGATAAAGATAAATTTTTAGTCACTACCCATAATGCCTACTTAGGATACCTGGAAGAGGATGAAATAGTTTTAATCGATAAATCAGGAAATGTTTTAGATAAAAACGACTCTAAACCCACAAGCGAACTAGCCCTTCACTTAGGCGCGTATAAATTTGAAGAGGTCAACGCGGTAATACACGCGCATCCCGCGTTTACTACCGCGTTTTATTCTAATTTTAAAAATTTAGAAATTAATAACTTTGAAGCGCGCCTTTATCTCTCCAATATAACCGCACTTGAGCAAGACGGGCCCATAGTAACTAACGTCAAGCCCGTATTAAAAGCCCTGGAAACCAGTAACATTGTTGTCCTTAAAAGACACGGTATTGTATCAATAGGCTCAGACTTCAAGCAGGCATTTTCTTTAACCCAAATGCTGGATGAAACCTGCAAGGTAAATATTGCCTTACAATCAAATCCACAAAAGGACAAAGTAGATTTACCGAAAACAGATGACCCCAGTGAAGAATTAAAAAAATACAAACTTTTCTCAAAAGAGCATATTGATAAAATCGTAAGCCTGGTTAATAACGATAGCCAGATAAAAGAAAAAGGGAAGAGCCTGGACTTAACTACTAGACTCGCTATAAAGGTAGATGAAGAAAATAAGGTATATAACTTTCATTTTAATAAAGGAAACATTGATAAAGTAACCAATGACGAAACGGCAGAGTTTGTAATATCCGGATCCATAGTCTACTGGAGACTTGTTTTTAGCAGGAAATTGGACCCGTTTGCGGCCACAACACAACGCAAGCTTAAATTAAAAGGGGATATGGCAAAACTGTCCCGGTGGTATGCGCCGTTTAACCGCATATTTGACCTTTGGAAGTTAGCCCCGGCTGAATGAGGACATAACTTATAGAGCTCAAAGAGCGATATAAGTTATACTTCCGAATTAGTACTGATTCCTAAACTAAAATCATCGAAGATGGTCTTAGTTTGCTTAGGAGAATGTGCTGAATGAGGACATAACTTATAGAGCTCAAAGAGCGATATAAGTTATACTTCCGAATTAGTACTGATTCCTAAACTAAAATCATCGAAGATGGTCTTAGTTTGCTTAGAAGAATGTGCTGAATGAGGACATAACTTATAGAGCTCAAAGAGCGATATAAGTTATACTTCCGAATTAGTACTGATTCCTAAACTAAAATCATCGAAGATGGTCTTAGTTTGCTTAGGAGAATGTGCTGAATAAACCATGTACACCTCGTAGGTGTACAAAGGTTAATATAAAATCTGAAGTTACGGAGAATAAGATGAATGAATATAAGATGTACATCGATGGTAAATGGGTAGACAGCAGCAATAAAAAGAAAATAGAAAGCATCAACCCCTCAACAAACGAGACCATCGCGGCATATCCACAAGCAACAACCCTTGATACTGAAACTGCTATTGGCTCAGCAAGGAAGGCTTTTGATACGGGCGAGTGGCCTAAAATGCCCATTGCTGAACGTGCCCAGTACTTATACAAAATCGCGCAAATAATCAGAGAAGAGGCATATAATTTAGCGAATCTTGAATCAAAAGATACCGGAAAAACCACAAAGCAGACAACTTTTATTGATATCCCGACAGCGGCATCGGCTTTTGAATATTTCGCAGCTGCTGGGACAAGTATTAAAGGTGAAACCATACCTATACACAATCCGGCCTTTAGCTTCACATTACGTGAGCCAATAGGCGTAATAGGTCAAATCATACCCTGGAACTACCCACTGCTAATGGCTGCATGGAAAATTGCCCCCGCTATTATAATGGGAAATAGCGTTATCTTTAAACCCTCACAACTTGCATCCTTAACATGCCTGGAATTAGCCAAGATATTCGAAAGAATAGAATTACCGCAGGGAGTAGTAAATATCGTAACTGGCAAAGGCGATGAAGTAGGCAGGACACTTTCAAAAAACAAACTAGTAAATATGATTTCTTTCACAGGAGGAAATGCAGCCGGTCGCGAGGTTATGAAGCTCGCCTCAGAAAACACCAAAAAGGTATGCCTGGAATTAGGCGGTAAAAGCCCCAACATAGTATTTGCCGATTGCGACTTAGAAGCAGCAGTCGGGGGAGCGATGAGCGCAATATTCATGAATCAGGGACAGATGTGCGTTGCCGGTTCACGGCTTATCCTGGAAGATAAAATATACGATAAATTTGTAGAACTGCTGCTTGATAAAACCAAAAAGTTAAAAATCGGAAATGCCCTTGCCTCTGATACGGATTTTGGGCCAATCATATCAAAAGAACACAGAAAATCTATTATTAATTACATAGAAATAGGTAAAAAAGAGGCAAAGCTTCTTTACGGCGGGAATATCCCTGAAGATAGAGAATTAGAAAAAGGATTTTATCTTGAGCCGACAATATTTGCAAATGTTACAAACAACATGCGTATTGCCCAAGAAGAAATTTTCGGCCCCGTACTATCAATAATTAAATTCACAAAAGAACAAGATGCAATAGCAATCGCCAATGATACCAGATTTGGATTAGCAAGCATGGTCTGGACAAAAAACTTAAACCGCGCAAACCGAATAGCTAAGCAAATGCTCTCCGGCACAGTATGGATTAATACCTTCGGCGGTTTCTATAATGAAGCGCCATTCGGCGGATACAAAGAAAGCGGCATCGGACGCGAGCTAGGTAAGGAAGGGCTTCTGGAATACACAGAGACCAAACATGTAAACATCGATCTAAACCCGACAGGTAAATCTTTGGTTACTTCTTGGTTTGCATAAGTTAATGAGGAGGAATAAAAATGCTAAAGAAAATACTTCTGGTTTTATTTATTATTTACATATCTATCTATATCTATAAAGCAAACAAGATGCTGCCAGGCAATGCGACAGAATTAAAACGGCACTTCTACCGCAGCGAGATATCTTTAGAAAAATACCAAAAAGGTAAAAAAGAAAATACTCTTATCAATCAATTATTAAAGCCGCTAGAAGTCATTAGATATTTTTAATCGTATAAGGAGCAAAAAGAATGAAATGGAACAATGAGGTTGAGGCAAAGTTTAAATCCATGATTGAAAAAATTCCTGTTTTTCATCGCAGAATTACAGAAAGTGTCGTAACCAAAAAAGCCGAAGAAAATGCTCTAGCGCGCAAAGCAGGGGAAGTAGATGAAGAAGATATAATTAACGCGTTTTTTTCTGATGTACCCTCGCCTTTCTATAGCATGATGGTCCGGCTGCTTGAAAAAAGCGGATTTGATTATAAAAAATATGGATTTGGTAAATAAGGAGTAATGCGTGAAAATTACAGTAATCGGCGCGGGTGCTATCGGTGGACTTGTTGCCGGATATCTAAAATTAAATGGGAGTGATGTAACTCTAGCCGCACGTAAAGAATCGGTTGGTAGAATAAATCAAGAGGGCCTTATTATTTCCGGCGTAAAAGGAAAGCTAAATATAAAAATTGAGGCGCATGAAAAATTAATATATCAGCCGGATTTAGTGATACTTACTACTAAAACCCAGGATATCGAATCCGCAATAAAAGATAATTTTGATTTTATTAAAAACTCTCTTATCATGACTACTCAAAACGGTGTGGAAACGGACAATATTGTGGCCGACTACATACCAGAAGATAATATCATATCCAGCATTGTAATGTTTGGGGCAACTTGCCTATATTCCGGTAAGATAGTACACAACTTTGAAGGAAGCTGGATAATCGGTAAACTTGGAACAAAAGCCGATAAAGACATAGATGATATAAAGAAAACAATCAATGACGCATTTAACGTAGTAATAAGCGATGATATCAAAGCAATGAAATACTTGAAAATATTCGTAAATGCAAATAACTGCATTGCGGCAATACTAGGCATCAGCATGCAGGAGGCCTTTCGCAATATCGATATCAGCGCTATAGCGATAAGCATCTGGAAAGAAGGGCTGAATATCGTAGAAACGGCAAATGTGAAGCTAGTTTCACTACCTGATTTTCCTGTTGAGCGCGTAACCAAACTCACATCCATACCACTACGTAATGCAGCAAAAACATATTCGCAAATTATGTCCAATCTAAGCAAAGAACCCCTATACGGCTCAATACTACAAAGCATAAAAAGAAACCGAAAATCAGAAATCAATTACATAAACGGAGAATTTGTAAGACTAGCCAAGGCAAATAACTTATCCGCCGGCCTAAACGACAAACTAATTGCCATGGTCTATGAAGTCGAAGATACAAAACGATTTTTCACGAAAAAAGAATTAATTAAAGAAACGAAAGAATTTATTAATAATTAGGAGATCTTATGTCAAAGCCTGATACGCCATTTCCCAGATTAAAACTCACCGTTGAAAATGTCTACGGGCACTGCTACCACGGGTATAAAAAAGGTGATGAATTAATCCTAGAAGATTTTACCCATCCGCCAAAGTATTTTTGCTTGGGGCTTGCGCACGTATTATTTCCCGTAATCTATGCTTTAAGTTTCGGAGCAAAGTTTCCATTTCGGGATAATCAACGCTCATTACTTGTAACATGCCCGGACGGCGGAAAGCTTGAATTTAAAGCGGAAATATTCGAGAAGGACAGCGATAAAATACAAAATATCCCCAAGGACCCGAACCATAAGGGCCCAAAACCAAAAAAGATGGTAATTGAGATAGTAAAGGCTAAAGGTAAATGTCACTTTGGGTATAAAATGGGAGATAAATGGGAGACAACCGGACTTAAGTGTATCCCCGGATTTTGCGGAGCGGCATTTCATACCGCGTTCCCGGCGCTTTTTGCGCTTAATTTCGGAGCAAAGTTTTCCTTTATGGATAATCCGGACTCAATTGATACCGTAACATGCCCGGACGGCGGAAACATCATAATGAAAGTAACGAGGGTAGAGGAGGATAAAAAATAACTTTATATTTATATTTTTGGAAAAACATATAGGGTTACTGAATAATTATGAAGAAACGACGCGTAGTTATAACTGGAATTGGGGTTATCTCCCCAAATGGCATAGGAAAAGATAACGCATACCAGGCATTCATATCGGGAAAATCAGCCGTAAAATTAGTAGACGGTTTTGATGTATCGATTTTTAATACCAAGATTGCTGCTGAAGCGCGTGATTTTGATCCGTTTAAATTAGGACTAACACATGAAGACGTAATGCGTATGGATAGATACGTTCAGTTTGCTGTTGCATCAGCTAAGATGGCCATCGAGGATTCCGCTCTTGATTTCCCAAAAGAGAACCCTGAACGCATAGGAGTATCTCTTGCCAATGCGATATGCGGCACAAAATACATGGAAGAGGAATTTGCCATGGTTACCGACAATGGCAAGAATCCAATTGACCCATCCAAGGTACGGCCAGATCTTTATGACGCATCTATGTTTAATACCCCTTCAATAGAACTCTCGGCAAAATACGGATTAAAAGGTGTATGTAACACCATTTCAACAGGATGTACAGCCGGAACAGACTCATTAGGATACGCCTTAGAATTGATACAGGATAACGAAGCAGATATAATGATTGCCGGAGCATCCGAGGCACCCATTACACCTATAACATTCGGGGCCTTTGATGTAGTAAATGTTTTATCTGTTAAAAATGATAACCCCGAAGCTGCCAGCCGTCCATTTGACAACAAACGCGATGGCTTTGTTTTATCCGAAGGCGCGGGCATTCTAATCCTGGAAGAATTAGATCACGCTAAAAAAAGAAGCGCGCCTATCTACGCGGAGATTTTAGGATTTGGTACAAGCTGCAATGCGTTTCATATGACAGACTTGCCGGGTGACGGCACGTCCATGGCAAACTGCATAAATTTAGCATTAAAAGATTCAGGGATAAAACCCACTGAAGTAGATCATATCAACGCTCATGGCTCTTCCACACGCATGAACGACGTATTTGAAACCGATGCTTATAAGATGGTATTCGGTGATTATGCCTACAAGATACCTTCTAGTTCACTAAAATCAATGATCGGCCATCCATTGGCCGCGGCAAACGCAATAGAGCTTGTAATTTGCGCCATGATATTCCAAAATAATATCCTGCCGCCGACGATAAACCAGGATGAACGCGATCCAAAGTGCGACCTTGACTATATCGCGAACGTTGCCCGAAAACAAAAGGTAAATACAATATTAAAAACAAGTAGCGGATTCTCCGGAGTACATTCATCTTTAGTGCTAAGGAGATTTGAATAACAAGGAATTAAACCCCGTTAGAGATACCAACACCATCATTGATAACGGGAAAACAGATAATTATAAAAAAACAAGTTTAGTTTAATAAGTTTAGTTTAACATACGGTCATCTAAAGATGACCTATCTCTAACGGGGTAAATATGGAAAAAATCGCAATTACGGGATTAGGAGTAGTTGCCCCAAGCGGCATAGGCAAAAGACAATTCTGGGCAAATATTAAAGCAGGGAGATCTTTTGTTAAAGAAATCACGCGCTTTGATAGTTCAAAGTACCCGTCACATATTGCCGGACAAATCGAGGAACTTGAAAAATATTCACATGTTTCCGAGCGACTACTTAAAAAAATAGATGCTTTTTCGCATATGGCGCTAATCGCTTCAGAGCTTGCTTTAAAAGATGCGGGAATTGACATAGCCAAAGAGGACCCTAATCTTGTAGGAATATTCCTGGGCAATGCGTTAGGCGGATGGTTATACGCGGAAACAGAATTAAGAGATATGTATATTGAGGGCCGTGATGGTGTATCACCCTATATGGCATCAGCCTGGTTTCCGGCAGCTCCGCAAGGACAAGTATCTATATATTACGGCATAAAGGGATTCTCTAAAACTATCGTTGCTGATAGAGCAAGTTCTCTTGAAGCAATAGGATACGCAAATAAAACCTTAAGTAAAGGCAAGCTGAATATGATACTTGCCGGAGGCATGGAGGCGCCTGTTACACCCTATGCTCTTTTGTGCTGCAACACTTATGGCGGGCTATCCGAAAACAATCAAAACCCTCCAGGCGCTTATAGGCCATTTGATAAAGAAAAATCCGGCTTCGTAATCGGCGAAGGCGCAGGAATAATGGTCTTAGAAAGCCTCGCGCGCGCTACAAAAAGAGGCGCTGATATAAACGCTGTAATATCAGGATATGCCTCAAATTGTGACGGACAAAACAGAATTACCCCTGATGCCAAAGGAGTTCAACTTGCCAGAGCAATAAAAACAGCTTTAATTAACGCGAAAGCAAATCCAAAAGACATAGATTACATAAGCCTGGATGGTTTGGCAATTGATATTTGGGATAAAGGTGAGACCGCGGCAATAAAAGAAGTATTTGGTAAAAGATCAAAAGACATACCTGCTAGTTGTCCAAAATCGATGTTTGGGAATTTACTGGGCGCTTCCGGAGCGATAGACTTAATCATTACAATACTGGCAATGCAAAACAGCTTAATTCCCCCAACGATAAATCTAGATAATCCTGATCCTGACGGATTAAATTACATTAAAAAAGAGGCAAGTGAGCATAAAATAAATAAGGCGCTTATAATCTCGCGCGGTAGAGGCGGGATAAATTCAGCGCTGATAATCGAAAAGAATAAATAAAAGGAGGAAGAAAAATGAAGATTTTATTTGTTATGCCAAAAGTAGGTTCATGGGCAACACACGGAAAACATGTTTCGCCTAATCAATTATACGCGCACTGGGCAGCATTTATCAGAGAAAACGGATATGAAGATCTAGAAGTTCTAGACTGCAAGGCCCTCGAAATCGAAATGGATGAAATGCTCGAAAAAATAAAAGAGAAAAATCCTGATTTAATAGTTATGGGTGAACAGCTTCATTCCTACGGAGGTTATGCGGTAGTTGCGCATTTCAATAAAGCAGCCAAACAAATAAAAGCAACTCTGCCTAAGGTAAAAATAATATTAGGAGGCCTGTGGTATTCAGCAATGCCCACACAGACATTGGACGCCAACCCGGCAGTTGATTACATAGTTATGTCGGAAGAGGAAGCATTCGGCGACCTGATTGCCGCAATCGATAAAAACAAAGATATATCAAAGGTAGCCGGAGTTGCTGCAAGAGTAGATGGCAAAGCTGTAATGGGGCCATATAGACCGCTTAACATGGACCTAGACAAACTCCCGCTTCCCGCGTACGATTTATTCCCCATGGATAAATACGTCGGACATACACACTGGAAACCATTTGTAGATATGGTTACATCCCGCGGATGCCCTTCAGCATGTACATTCTGCTATGAATGGGACCAATATGACCCCAGGAGCCCTTCAGACTTCTTAAAATGGCGGGCAAAATCACCTGAGCGCGTAATGGAAGAATTTGATCTCTTACATAAAAAATATGGCGTACAGGTAGTAGTTCTTCAGGACGATAATTTTAATACTAATCCTGAAAGAGTGCGTAAATTCTGTGAACTGAAAAAAGCGCACAACAATCCCATTAAATGGGTATCATTAGGAAGGGCAATCGACTGGATAAACTGCGAACCCATACTGCCGCTAATGAAAGAAACAGGACTTTTTACCGGTGTATTCGGTATTGAAGTAACCACCCCCGAGGAATTGAAAAAAATAGCCAAGGGAATCACTATTGATCAAATTAAAAAGACAATCGATATACTACGCAAGCACAATATCGCAGTTGTTGCCGATATAATGATGGGTTTTGAAGACGACAATGAACAGATCATAAAACAAAGATACGAATTTACCGATCAAGTCGACCCTGATATCTTATGGATAGGCTATGTAACACCCTCTCCAAATTCTCCAATGTGGAGAATGGGCATGAAGAAAAACTGGATTGAGCCTGAAAAAATTGATTTCCTAAAATGGGATTTTCTGCATCCTGTCATGCCGACAAATCACCTCTCAATACAGCAATTGGGCGAACTCGGTTCATGGTGTATGCGCGAATTCTTTTCAAAACCGGGAAGAATCCATAGAATCCTGGAAAGCGATTTTGACGAACTGGCAAAGCTTTGCTTTAAGGATGTAATGCGCGGTGTAGACAAATGGGAGGCAGGAGCAACAAAGGGAGAAGTGCATATTTAATATTGGAAAATAGAGGATAATTAAAATAACTTTACATTTTAACAAGGTGGAAATGTAAAGTTATACGATAATTATAGGAAAAAAGGGGTACAATATGGAAACAGCCGAAATACAACAAAAAATAAACGATACTATAGTTAAAAGTCTGGGGGTTAAACCCGAAGAGCTAAAACCAGAGGGAAAACTATACGATAGTCTGGGAGTAGATTCAACAGAAATGGTGGAGGTTGTAATTGCCCTTTCTAAAGCTTTTGATACCCAGATATCCGCAAAGGAAGTAACAAAGCTTAACTCAATCAATGAAATTGTCAGCATCATACGATCAAAGCTTAGCTAAATGAAAATTATAGACTTAAGCCTTGCAATTGACGATACAGCCTTTGAAGTACACGATATGCATATCACCCGCGTATCTCATAAAGACGGTATTGAAAAACTAAACAAGGTCCTACTTTGTAAAAGTTTATCCGGAAAAATAAAGTATCTACTGGGTAAACGCATTATAAAAAAGAACGACCTACCCGATGAAGAATTCCTATCTCTTGAAGTGGTACATTCACCGGTACACATTGGAACCCACCTTGATTACTCCTATCATTACGGAAGCAAATCCGAAGGAAGAGCATCGAAGACATCTGATCAAATTCCTTTAGAATGGTGCATCTCAGATGGTGTGCGGCTTAACTTCTACCATAAAAAATCAGGGGAAACAATCACAAAGAAAGACGTCCAGGACGAATTAAAAAGAATAAATTACCGGCTAAAGCCGCTGGATATTGTTTTGCTTTTTACCGGAAGGGATAAGCTATTCGGCAGTAAAGATTATTTTTCCGATTATCCGGCAGTAGATATATCGGCAATCGACTATCTTTTAGATAATGGTATTAAAATTTTCGGTGTTGATACTATGGGAATAGACAGGCCGTATCAATTCATGATAAAGGAATTTATGAAGAATAACGACCCCAGCGTACTTTGGCCGGCGCATTTTTACGGAAGAAAGCGAGAATTTATACATATCGAAAGATTAGGCGGCCTGCATAAATTACCTGATCACGGATTTAAAGTGCATTGTCTCCCGGTAAAAATTCGTAAAACCGGCGCTGCCTGGGCAAGAGTGATAGCAACTTTGTAAACTGTTAACTGTAAACTTTTCGACCGAAGGGAGAAAACATGGGACACACAAGCAATTCCATATTGATTAACGCGCCTTATGAAACAATATTTGATATTTCAAACGATATTCCCCGATGGACGGAACTATTTGGCTCAGAATATAAAGAGGCCGCGATTTTAAAAAAAGAGGGGAATAAGCTTACTTTTCGCCTAACAGACGACGAAGGAAACTCCTGGCAATCATTTCGCCTGCTATTTCGTGATAATCATCTAGCCTACGCTGAAAAAAAAGACCCAAAATTTCCGTTTGAATACATGAAAATCATCTGGCTCTACACCCCCGTTAACGACGGTGTAATCATGACATGGATACAACACTTCACCATGGACAAAAAAGCCAAATACAATGACAAGCAGGTAGAAGGATTTATAAATAAACATTCACAGGAAAACCTAAAGATCTTTAAAGACATAATAGAAAAAGAGGCGAACGCGAAGGTAAACCCCGTTAGAGATAACGCCTAAGGCATATCAAACGGGATTAACAATTATAGAAACGCAAGCTTTATCAACTAATTTTACGATAGATAGACGGTCGTCTAAAGACGACCTATCTCTAACGGGGTAAATGCTTAGAAAAACCAACTACTGGATTTTTTGCCTACTAGGAACTATTATTTCTTTTAATGTTGCCGCAATATCGGCACTTATACCATCCGTTGCAAAAACAATGGATGTATCAGATTTTGCGGCAGGTAGAATCATCTGGGCCTATATGATACCCTATGGGGCATGCGCTCTTTTTTATGGCCCGCTATCGCGCAGAGTCGATATAAAGCATATTTTAGTTGTAGTCTTAAGTCTATTTTCGGTATTTAGCTTTTTCTCATCTGTTGCTGGAGGGTTAAACAGCCTATTTATTTTCCGCATCATGTCTGGTATTTTTGCCTCAGCTGTAATACCTCTAGCTTTAATTTACATCTCGCATACCTTTGAGGCTAAAAATCGAGGGAAGGCCGTAGGAACATTTTTTAGTATCACGTTTATATCTTCACTATGCGGATTATTTTTAACCGGAATAATTAAGTGGCGATTTATATTCCTCATTCCGGCGATGCTTGCCGCTGTCACAGCAATTTTAGTTTTACTGCTATTTGAAAAAGTCAATATCGAAACTGACGGGCATAAATCAAGATACATCCAGGCATTTAAAAACCAAAAGATACTGCGAGTGTTTATTTATATCTTTTTTATAAGCCTGCTATATCATTTAGTTCGCCAATGGATGGGAGTATATTTCCATATTGAGCATGAATTTTCGAAATTTACCATCAGCATGCTGCTTACATTAGTAAGCTTTGCCGGTATTTTTGGGGAATTCTTCGGAGGGATATCTTCCGATAAAAAAGGACGCCTGGTTACTCTTTCAGCCGGAGCGCTGATTATGGGAATAGCGCTTATTTCTTTATCCATTACTAATAAAATATTGTTCATTGGGCTGATTATGTTTGCTTGGGGATTAGGCTGGACAATTAATCATTCGGGCCTCTCAACCTATCTAACGGACCTGCCAAAATTATATACACAGGAAATTGCCAGCTTAAACAGTTCGGTGCGTTTCTTAGCAGGCGGGGTAGGGGCTGCCCTGGGAGGATTTATGATGCAGAAAAGTTTCGCATTTACTTTTATAGGCGTGGGAGTAGCCTTATTAATTTTATCACTATCATCAAAAAAATTATTAAAAATAGAGGGGTGAATATGAGCGATTTAAAAGGCAAAAGCGCAATCATAACAGGATCAAGCAGAGGTATAGGTAAAGCAATAGCTATAGCACTTGCCCGTGAAGGAATAAACTTAACTCTTGCGGCACGTAGCGAAGGACCGCTTAATCAAACAGCGGATGAAATAAGAAAAACTCATAAGGTAGAGGTACTCGCCGTGAGAACCGATGTTACAAAATTAGCTGATCTTGAAAATCTATATAATAAAACCAAAAAAAAATACGGAAAGCTTGATATTCTAATCAATAACGCCGGCGTATCCAGTCAATCGCCGTTTGAGAAACAACCTATCGAGGATTTTGAAAGGCTTGCCCATACGAACTATCTTGGATACGTACGTCTAATCCGCCTTGTAATAAACGATATGATAGCGAATAAATCGGGCGCGATTATCAATATGGTTTCAGGCTCAACCCTGTGTGACCCCTTACCGCGTAACTTTATTGTTTACAGCTCGCTAAAAGTTGGATTACGCGCGTTCTGCAAAGGGCTTTTCTGGGAAATGCGCGATCACGGAATAAAAGTAACCTCGATTCTTCCCGGCGTAACAGATACTGACCTTACAGGAAAATTAAAAGAAATAACCGGAGACACATCACGGCTCATGACGACAAAGGCGATAGAAGATGCCATTATATTTGCCTTAAATGTACCGGCAAATGTCTGCCCGTTGGAGATATCGGTAATTAATCAACAAACTCCATGGACAAAACCCGTAATACCGTTTAAGCAAGCTCACCCGGATAAATAACTCAACTATTAATAATTTTATAATATACTGAAAGGAGTTAAGACAGATGAAAGCGGTAAATTTAATTTTAGTACTTATATTATGCGTAGGGATTAGTTCCTGCGCTCAAAATAAATCTTTATTAATTGATGATTTTGAAGGAGAAATATCCGGAGGAGCTAAAGGCACCGTTGATTTTGGCTCAGGAGAAGGCTCATCAGTTGATGTTACAGCAAGCAAAGATATAAAATATCAAGGGAATCAATCACTTAAGATTGCCTATGACGCGATAGGCGGGGGATATATGTGGATTGCCAGAGGATTCGAACTAGATGCTAAAAATTCAAGCTGGCTGGTTAAACACACAAAGATAAAATGGAATAATTTCGATGCTTTTTCATTCTATATATACGGGAGTAATTCAAAAACAAGGGTTTCCATAGACATTAAAGATAATACGGACGAGATGTGGCGATTTATATTTACGGACGACTTTAGTGGTTGGAAACAAATCGTTTGTCCCCTAAAGGACTTTTTCGCAAGAAGTGACTGGCAGCCGGCAACAGCTGATGTAAACGGAATAATAGACTTTCCTGTCAAAAGCTATCAGTTTGAGCCTATTGCTAAGGCTAAAGGCACATTTTACGTTGATAATGTAGAACTAATTAAGACCCAGTAGGAGAATAATAAAGATAAGGGGACACTAATGATTATTGATAGTCATTCACATTGGCTTCCTAATAAAATTGCGCAAAACACCACCTTCTTTAAGGTACGCTGGTCAGATATTACCGCGCAGCTTAAGGCAATGGATGAGGCAGGCATTGAAAAATCCGTTCTCCTATATCCCACAAGTGATGCGCATCTAAATATGAGAGGAAGAGACAAAGTAAGTGCTATCTACAACGAGGAAATCGCAAAGACTAGCAAAAATCACCCCGGCCGCTTCATTACAGCAGGCATCTTACCCATAGATAATAATGACGCAATGATTAACGAACTTGCGCATATTAAAGACCTGGGATTAGACGCAATATCGCTTGCATCAAGTTTTGAAGGTAAATTCTTAGACGAAGAGGCGTTTCACCCTATATATAAGGAAGCAGAAAACTTAAATCTTCCTGTTTTCGTACACTCGCAAATATCAAACCCTATTGGTTTTGAGCGGGTAAAAGATCCACTGCTTATGCCGGTAATAGAATTTTTGTTTGATATAACAATGTGCCTGGGGAAAATGATGATGTCCGGAACCTTTAGGAAATTCCCTAATGTCAAATTCGTTTTTGCGCATTTTGCGGGCGTAACACCATTTTTAAAAGATAGATTTGATTCCACATATCACATGTTACGTAGCAGGGGATTTGTAAAAGATTTAGGTAAAAACCCAACCGATATCTTAAGCAATGTATATGTAGATACCAGTGGAGTAAAATCAGCCTCATTATTTAACCTCGCGCTTGAATTCTTCTCACAGGATAGAATACTCTGGGGTTCAGACTATCCAGCCAACATAAATATTAACGCATCCATCGATACAGTCAAAAGCCTTAATATAGAGGAAGTTGATAAAGATAAAATACTGGGTAAAAACATAAATAGCTTAATTACAAAGAGTTAATACCCTTAACCAAGATAACCTTACATTTCCGCAATGCGGAAATGTAAGGTTATCTAAGGAACCAGAAACTTTCTCCATGTCTAATACCAAAGAAAGCGCTAATTGACCCCCATAGCCAATCAGCCAACACACCACAGAACAACACTAAAAAAATCCAAGAAAGCACTATTAGGATTAAATTTTAAGGCAATATACTTACATTGCGCATACGCCATACCATGCAGTACTATACCATACAGTACCTTAAATAATACTACTTGTATGGTATTTTTTATTTGACATCTGTTACCATACATTATATATTAATAGAACATAGTTGTGTGGTAAACTTAGAAAGGATCAATGATGGCAATTAAACCAGTTCTAAAAGAAGAATTAGAAAACTCTCTTAAAATTCAAAAAAAGTACGAAGAAGAGCTAAGCAAGTTCCCTAAAGGAAGCCTTATTAAAAAGAAAATTAAAAATCATGAGTACTATTACATTGTCTTAAGAGAAAAGGGTAGGGTAAAATTTATTTATCAAGGCAAGAAAGTTGACCTAAAAATTATTAAGCAATACAAAGATATAAAACGGCTACGAGCAAAATATCGCAATTTACTATCAAAGATAAAAAAGCAAATCAAATTCTTGAGGAGTTCATTACGTGGAAAAGAAGCAATTTAATCTTTACCGAGAAATATTACACAGATTTCAAAACAATGGCGTGCTCAAAAGTGTAATTCTTATAGGTAGCTGGTGTATTCCCTTGTATAAAAAATATTATCTTAAAAACTCGCTCACACCCCCATTACGCACAATGGATATTGATTTCTTTGTTCCAAAACCTTGCTCAATAAAAACATCGGTTGATATCCCGAAAATTTTACAAGACCTTGGCTTTATCATTGATTTTACCGGAACACAGGGACATATTCGCCTTTTTCATCCTGATCTCATCATTGAATTCCTGGTTCAGGAAAAAAGCCATGGGTCGAATAAACCATACCCGCTACCGAACCTAGGCTTAAATGCTCAACCTTTAAGATTTCTAAATTTATTATCTGAAAAAACAATTAAAATAAATACTGAAGGGATCGTTATCGCGCTTCCTCACCCAGCATGGTTCGCTATGCAAAAATTGATTGTAACTCAACGCAGAGCAAAAGCTGAAAAAGCCGACAAAGATCTAATAGTTGCCATTGCCTTATTGCACGATTTAATAAATATAAAACAATCAAATTCAATTCTTAAAGCACATAAATCTGTTTCAAAAAAGTGGCAAAATAAAATCATCAAATTATTAGAGAACGAGCAAGAGACAGAAATACTAAAAATCATAAAAAATGAAAAATAACAATCCTTACAATGTTGGATAAATCACAAGATGAACTAATATTACTAGACAAAGAAACGAAAGCTCTAATTTACACGCTACAGCACCATTAACCAAAATAACCTTACATTTCCACAATGCGCGAATGTAAGGTTATTTGAGGAGAAGAAAGATGAAAAAAGATATCGCAATGGTAGACGTATCAAATAAGAAAATCACTAAAAGACGCGCAATCGCGGTCTCAACTGTTAAAATGCAAAAGAAAACGCTTGGCTTGATTATGCAAAACAAGATTAAAAAAGGCGATGTTCTAGCAGTCTCAACTCTTGCTGGAATTCTTGCCGCAAAAAAGACAAAAGAACTAATTTGCCTTTGCCATCCTATAGCGTTTAAACATATGAATATATCATTCTCTTTTGAAAAAAATACCTTAGCGGTAAAAGCGGAGGTCACGGGAGAAGACCGCACAGGCTTCGAGATGGAAGCATTAACTGCCGCATCTGTCGCGGCACTCAACGTATACGATATGTGCAAATATCTGGATAAGAGCATGATAATTGAAACCAAGCTCCTTGAAAAAGAAGGCGGGAAGAGTGGCAAATTCAAAAGGTAAAATTTATTCCATAAATACAAGTAAAGAAAAAGGGGTACCCAAACAACAGGTGCCCCATGCTTATTTAAAGGAAAATTACGGCATAGAAGGCGATATACATGCCGGAGGAGAGCGCCAGGTCAGCCTTCTTTCCTGGGAGGCAATAAACACACAGGAAAATTGCCCTAAGGTTAAAAAAAAGGGCATTAAATTTAAACCCGGGGATTTTGCGGAGAACATTACGACTAAAGGGCTGGATCTTACCAAGCTTAAAATCGATGATAAAATCAGTATAGCAGATAAAATTATCATAGAGGTGTTCCAAATCGGCAAGAAATGTCATAATTACTGCGAAATATACAAGAAATTAGGAAGCTGCATCATGCCCAAACAAGGCATTTTTGCGAAAGTCATAAAAGGTGGTAAAATCATACCTGGAGACTCAATTCAATTTACATTATAACACTACAACAATGTAAAAATCTCCTCCTATCAAACATCAGCACTCTATAAACTCAAGACTTGACAAAACAGAATATATCGTATATACTTATTTCTGTAAATAATCATTTTTGATTATATGGAGAAACCAATGAATTACGTAGATTTTAAAAACAACCTACAGCAACTACCAATTATCCTAAGCAAAGATTTGCTCCGACAAGAAAAAGAAGGGCAGATTTTACTTAATCAACTCTACCGTTGGCAAAAAAAAGGACTAATCATCAAATTAAAACGCGGCGTATACCTGTTAAACAAAAACGACAGAAAAATTAACCCAAGCCGCGAGTTCATCTCCAACCAGCTGTATAGCCCGTCATACATCAGTTCACAATACGCGCTCAACCTTTACGGCCTAATCCCCGAACGCGTAGCTGATGTAACCTCTATTACAACAAAAAAAACTATGAGTTTTAAAAATGGGCTTGGGAATTTTATCTACCAGCATATTAAACCTCAAGCCTTTAGGGGATTTAAGACAGCGACCGACGATGCCGGATTTAGCTTTTTTATCGCTGAGAGGGAAAAAGCAATCGTAGACCTATTATATCTAAACCTTCGGGAATTCCCCCCGGAGACAACAAGTTTATTTAGAGATTATTTTCGTTTTCAAAATACCGAAAAACTAAGCACAAGAAAAATTATTGAATTCGCAAAACTTTTCAGCAATAATAAATTAATGCGGTTAGTGAAAATCTTTTGTGAGTTCATCAAGGAAGAGGCGAAAGAATGATTGAAGTCTTTAAGCAACAGTTCAACAAAGATATGCCTGCGGAAGAAAAACTAAACCGCAGTCGGGAATTATTGCAAATCATCGTTTTAAAGATTCTACACGATAAGGGAATTTTTAATAATCTGGCTTTTACCGGCGGGACAGCCCTAAGAATCCTGTTTGACCTCAGGCGTTTTTCCGAAGATCTAGATTTTTCCCTTGTTCACAAAAAAGGGTATGACTTCAGCTATATTAATTCTGAACTTATGCGTGGATTCAAACTTCACGGGCTAAACATGGAAAGCAAGCCTAAAACTAAAACAAACGTCCATAGCGCGTTTTTAAAATTCAGCGGATTATTAAAAGAATTAGGACTTTCTCCGTTAGCGGACCAGAAACTTTCCGTCAAGATCGATATTGACACTAATCCTCCCGCAGGAGGCAATATTAAAAATACGCCGATTAATAAAACATTTATGTTAAACATCGCCCATTTTGACTTACCGTCAATGTTTGCCACAAAACTACATGCCTGTTTCTATCGGAAATTTACCAAAGGCAGGGATTTTTATGATTTTATCTGGTATCTAACCAATAAAATTAAACCTAATTATACGCTATTAAATAATGCGATTAAACAGACTCAAGGAAAAAACCCCAAGATTACTGAAAACAACATCAATGCTTTCCTTCTAGAGAATATCAAAAGGATTAATTTTGATCTGGCCAAAAAAGACGTGGAAAGATTTCTGCAAGATAAAAGCGAACTTAAACTTTTTGATTTTGAAACGATGAAAAACGCAATCGAATCATTCTAAGCAGAGATACACACCCTAAAACATGCATTCATCAATAGACGCTGATTTTTAAAACTAAAAACATGGATAATCTTTCAAAGCTGGAAAACGAGAGTATTTTTATAATTCGAGAGGCGTACTATCAATTCAAAAAAGTAGCTCTACTTTGGTCGATAGGAAAAGATTCTACGGCTTTATTTTAATTTTTAACTAACAATAAGATTAGATAATGCAAATATATTGTACGCTTTTAAACTGGTTGAAGCCCGGCTTCAACCAGAATTATCTTGACACTACTCAAGATTACTCAATCTTAACAAAATAACAAATATATTGTATACTTATGTACAAATACTTGTATAAATTTATACAATAATTAAATGGAAGATAGGATAAATAAACAACAATTATTAGATACTTTTTCTATTCGGGATAGCTTCCTTAAGAAAAAGGTGCATTTAATCGCCGGCGGAATCTTAATTAGCTCTTAAAGTTGTTGAGGCTTGGCCTCAACAGTAAATTCTTTGAAATATAGGGTTTCCTGAAAATTAATTTGACAAAATGCATATCATCTTGTATACTTATTATACAGAATGTATACAATAAAAGATGTTAAAGAATTAGTTAACAAGGGATAAAGTATGATTAATTTTAAAGATATCTTAGAATATGATCGGCTGGCGCGGGAAGATGTAAAAAAATATCCAAAAAATAGATTTTTATTTTCTGAGTTAGAAACACAGGCAGGGAGGCATTTTACAGGAATCGTGGGCCCTCGAGGCGTAGGCAAGACTATTTTATTAAAACAGCTTGCCCATAAATACAATCATTCTCTTTATATTTCTCTGGATACCATACAGGATGATTTGTTCGCGCTTGCTAAAAAGGCAAAGCAGGATTTTAAGATTCAGCATCTATTATTAGACGAGGTACATTTTCATTCTAACTTTGATGAAGGGCTTAAAAAGATTTACGATTACCTTGATCTAAACGTTATTTTTACAAGTTCAGTCGCGCTTGCCCTTTTTGAGTCACAATATGACCTTTCGCGCCGCGTCCTTCTAAAAAAACTTTATCCGTTTTCTTTCCGGGAATATCTGTTTTTTAAATACAATGCTAATTTTGCCCAATTATCTTTCAATGATATTCTCAACAAAAATATCGGACGTGAATTTTTTTCTTATGCCAATAGTTTTTATGATTATTTACAGGGAGGAATATTCCCTTTTTCCATTGATGAACCCCTGGCGCTCGAACTCCTTAAAAACATACGCACGAAAGTCATAAGAAAAGATATTCCCCGCGTTACAGACGTGGCAGTTTCTGAACTGGAAACTATTGAAAAGGTTCTTGCCTTCATTGGTTCATCGGGTATTGACGGCATAAATTACTCTTCCATTTCAGGTAATTGCGGTATTACAAAATACAAGGCTGAACAATACGTGCGCCTGCTTGAGAAAGCATTTGTTCTACATCAGATATTTCCCAAGGGCAGTAATGTATTAAAAGAACCGAAAATACTTATGAGCGTCCCCTACCGCCTGCTTTATACTGATTTTCAACGTGCCCTGGGAGGGTTACGGGAAGATTTTTTTGTTGAAGTTATGCGATCGCTAAATCAGGAAATTTATTATTTAAAATCAACACGCGGCAAGAAAACGCCTGATTACCTGTTAACCCACAAAGGGAAAAGTATTGCTGTTGAAATAGGCGGAAAAGGGAAAGGAAGAGAACAATTTAAAGGCTTTACTCCGGATAAAAAGATAATTGCCGCGGATGCCGACATTATGGATGATACACGAAGGCCCCTTTTTATTTTTGGATTCCTAGAAACACACTTATAGTAGAAAAGGGGGCCTATGGCAGATACCACTACCGCTGATTACCCCCAAGCAAAAACACGCCCGCCCACACATCACACCATCTACCGATACACAATATATATACTATTACTAAACCAGCAAGATATAAGGGTGTTTTATCGCCATTTTCCTAGTCTTTTTCGAAACATTTGTTGAGGTCAGACCTCAACACTTAAAAATTACTACACCAAGCACACTATAATTCGCTCACTTTCCCGCAAACAGTTAAACATAAAATGCTTTAAAAAATATCTCAAAATAAAATAATCGATAACTACTTGAAATAAAAAGAGATACGAAAAGGAATAGCTATTCTGTAAAATAAAAGCTTGAAAAGTGCACTTTTATATGGTATATATTTCGTATAACTGTTAATATTAACATACTTGAGAAACATATGAATTTTATTGATTTTAAAACACAGCTCACAGATTTTACCGTTTTCTCTTTAAGTGACATTCGCAAGATAAATGAAAATTTTGATCTTAGAAGGCTTGCTGAATGGCAACAAAAGGGGTATATCAAAGGTATCATCAAGGGATACTATGTTTTTTCTGACGCATCCGTAAACGAGCAAACGCTGTTTGAGATAGCCAACAAAATTTATAGCCCGTCATATATTTCCTTAGAGAGCGCGCTCAACTTTTACAACATTATTCCCGAAGGTGTTTATCGCATTACTTCGATTTCTACAAAACGCACGTATACTTTTAATACCGAAGAAGCTGTTTTTAGCTATAGAACGCTTCATCCAAAACTTTTTTTCGGTTACCATTTAATCAGTGATCACAACAAAACCTATAAATTTGCCGAAGCGGAAAAAGCCGTTTTGGATTATTTCTATCTAAACCCGCGTATTAACAACAAAGAAGATATTGAATCACTGCGTTACAATTCGGATGTTTTTTTAAAACTGATTAAAAAGAGAAAATTCAGGTCTTACTTACGCCGGTATGATTCACCCGCGTTGACCAGGCGAATTAAACTGTTGATGGAGACAATGGAAAATGATTGACTTAAAACAGATCGAGTCGTTTTACCCTAAAGCTATAAAGCCGTTTAAAACAAATCTCTTACGCGAATATTTTCAATACAAAATCCTGGAAATCATTTATGATTCAAAATGGTCAAACAGCTTAGTCTTCATGGGAGGGACGTCTTTGCGCATTATTCACTCCCTAAACCGTTTTTCTGAAGATTTGGATTTTGATAATCTAAAGTTAACACAGAAAGATTTTAAAGAACTTTCTCAATCCATCAAAAAAAAATTAAACCTTCAAGGATATACGGTGGATATAAAGAACATCTTTAAGGATACATTCCACGCGCATATTCGCATAGCAGATATGCTGCATAAAACAGGAGTTTCAGGACATAAACAGGCAAAAATCATGATCAGGATTGATACCCAAGAGCAGCGTTTCGCGTACAAACCGGATCAAGTTTTGATGAATAAATTCGATGTTTTCTTAAAAATAAATGTTGTACCGATTGACATACTTCTGGCACAAAAAATAACAGCTATTTTCAACCGCAAGCGGGCGATGGGGCGGGATTTTTATGATGTGATATTTCTTTTCGGGCGAACTAAACCTAATATGGATTACTTAAAAACAAAATTAAAAATTCAAACCCCGGAACAACTCAAACAAAAATTATTATTACGCTGTGAAAAACTTAACTTCAAGCAATTAGCAAAAGATGTAGAGCGATTCCTAATTAATCCTTTGGATGTAAAGAGAGTTACTCATTTTAAAGAATACATAGAAACCTATAAGTTTTAATGAGTCATGATGCGTCTCGCCTAACAAGCCACTGCCCTCAATAAACATTGTTGTTTCCATTCTTCTAACCCCGTAGGATTTGGCTCTACAAGCTTCACCGTAACCCCCGAGCCAATAAGCAGTGTTCTTTTTCTGATAGGCGGCGCTTCTTTGGTAGGTTTTAGACGCAGAAAAAAGAAGTTAATTAGCGCATAAACTCCCGCCACTAATAAATAACAATCGTAACCCTTTCCTAATTTAGGAAAGGGGTTATTTTTTTACCCGAATCATACTATTGCTGTTTAGGATTGCCCGCTATAAAGATTATTCTTTCCGAAGATGCGAGGGAAGGATTTTGAGCTGTTTTCGATATTTGGTTATTGTCCTGCGGGAAATTTGAATATTTTCATTGTGTAAATACTTAAGCATTGCTTCATCGCTTAAAGGCTTTATTTTATCTTCAGCCTCAACTAAAATTTCTATGCGCTCTTTAATAGCAGCGGATGAAAGATCTCCCTGAGTATCATCTGTGGTATCTTTTCTTTTAATCGCGGTAGAGAACAACGCCCGAAGTTTAAAAATTCCTTGAGGTGTATCAATATACTTCCTATTGACTGTCCTGGAAACTGTCGACTCATCGCGCCCGATATATTCCGCTGCCTGCTTAAGACTAAGAGGCTTTAGATACTTCTTACCCTTATCTAAAAATTCCTTTTGAACATCAATAACATACTCAACCAGCTTTTTGACTGTCTCCTGCCGCATTTTAACACTATGGATGAATGTTTGACTTGATTGAAGCCTCTCCCTGATAAAATTCTTTTCTGCCTCAGAGACATCTTTATTATCTAATAAATTTTTATAGAATTGATTTACTCTTATTATAGGAAGGCCCCTTGCGTTAGTAAAAACCTTATATTCGCCTTTTTCATCGCGGTCAATAACAATATCAGGAATAACATATGTGGACTTATCTATATAGGAAAAACGATGCGCGGGCTTTGGATCCAACAAGGAAATCTCCTTAAGCGCTAATTTAACTTTCAGGAGGTCGACTTTTAGACGTCTTGCCAGTAACGCGCATTTTTTATTAACTAAATCGTCAAAATAAGACCAGAGAATTTTATATTCTAAAGAGTTTTTCTTTCCCTTGGTTTCCAGTTGGATGAGGAGGCATTCCCTAAGCTCTCTTGCCGCGCACCCCACAGGATCAAATTTCTGTATTTTGACCAATACAGCATCCACTGCCTTAATATCGCTATCTGTAAGTTGGGCGATTTCAGAAATCGCCATATCCAAATAACCACTATCATTAAGGCTGCAGATTATCAACTCAGCAATTTCTAAGTGTTTCTTGCTGCGAAAGTTTATCCTTGCCTGGCGCAATAGATGCTCTTCAAGAGTAATCTGCTTAGCTGGATGTAATTCTACAAGGGATAGCTGAGTATCCTGGTTCTTTCTGCGGATATAGTCTTTTTTATCTTTTCTGTGAGGTGTTAAATCTGCTTCAATCTTCTCAAGGCAAGGATTATTTTCTAATTCATGCTCTATAGCGGCTTTTAAATCAGAATAGTGCAGCATGAGAACCTTTATAGACTGCTGCAATTGGGGGGCAAGAAGGATGTGCTGCTTTTGCTTTTGAGCTAGGGATTGATTCATAATTGATTATTAAAAATATTTATTAATCGCGCAAAATAAAAAACACGCCGCAATTCTTTAAGGCTAGTGTTTCTTATATTAAGACTGGATCCGGCATAAGATTAACTCCCGGCTAATTGTTCATAGTATACCGGATGAAAGCCATTTTGTCAAGTTTTATCTTAATATGTCTACACCATGTCGATTTTTATAGACAAAATTGAATAATTAGCTCGATGCAATATAAAACTTGTAAAAAAATATATATTCCTAACCAGCTTAAAAATATTGAGTTAGAGAGGAGAATAGCTATTTTTGATAAAATATTGATAGGGTGGAACAAAAATTGCTACATATACTTATTGCCTAAGCACAAAAAGGCTTTTTTTTGCGGAAATAATGTCCTAGACAAGACAAGACATTCTAACATTGAACAAGCTTTGATTCAGACATTTAAAAAGATTTTAATGGCGACAAGTTTTGATAATATTAATCAAGAATTCTTTTGTAGAATAAGATAAACAGACAAAAGGATTCAAAAGGGAGTTTGAGGGGAAAGATTTTCCCTTCAATGAATCGCTTACTGTTGTTACGCTACGGGGTGACAGTGACGAGTGTAAACGAGGAACGCCAGAGGGGCAATAAGCCCCTATGGGGAGTGAGCGAAGCGAACGACGAAGGAGGGGAAAAGTGGCTGGAAACGGAAGATTAACCATCACAGATATAGCAAAACAAATCGGAGTAACTACTAAAACTATCATTCGTTGGGAAGCATCGGGTAAAATACGCAAATCAAAACGTGACTGGCGCGGATGGAGAGTTTATACTCCGGATGATCTCAACAGAATAGAAGAATTCCATAGCACATTATACGAATATTAATTTCAAAATAAGATAAAGCGGAGGTTAGAATGAAATATTTCATATTATCTCTTGGGTTAATCCTAACTATCTCTACTAATGGATTTACTCAAACAATGGATACAACAATAGAAGAAATCGCAGCGGAGCATGGGACAATGCCGCCAGTGGCAACTACGCTTGCTATCCCGGCAGAAGAGCCGATAATTGGTGCTGGAGATAAATATACTCTCGGACCTGATGATATCGTTGAAATTTTAGTAAGAAGGCACGCTAACTTTAGCGGAAAATACATTATAAACAAAGACGGTAAAATCCAGTATAAATTTGTCGGTGACATAAATGCAGATGGATTAACTAAAGACGAGCTCAAGGAAAAAATTACTGAACTTCTTTCTGAATATATAGTTGAGCCCGATATAGATGTCGCGATAGTTGGATACCGCAGTAAAGTTTTCTACGTAATCGGTGAAGTCGCCAGGCCCGGAAAATACTATATGATGGATAATACCATACCGGTTCGTGAAGCTATTGTAGCCGCGGGGCTTCCAACAATGTCAGCCGCAATGCGTAAGTGCCGCTTAACACGTCCGTCTGAAAATGAAAAACCTACATATACAACAGTAAACGTATATGAAATACTCTACGGCGGGGACCTGCGGCATAATATTGATATGCAGCCGGGTGATGTACTATATGTACCGGCGACTGTCATGGCAAAAGCAATGCGCGTTATCGCGCCCGTATCAGCGCCAATCAGTACGGCTGTATCAACCGGAAGAACTGTCTATGCGCCGCTGCCATAATAATTACCATGTTAATTTAAAAGGTTAAAAAATGAAGTGTAATACTGAGCGTTTTTTGATCGCGAACGTATAAAGTAACGGAGGAAAACTCATGGAAGAAACACAACCCACGACGACAATTATGCCCATAGACTACCTTAAGATAGTATTTCGGCGCAAGTGGCTGCTGATAGGAGCGATTTATATCGGACTGGTAGTAGGAATCATATTAAGCTCTATTCTGCCAAAAACCTATGAATCCTACACCGTAATCATGGTAGAAGAGGGCAAGATCATAAACCCGCTTATTAGCACTCTGGCAGTATCTACTACAATGGTAGATCGAATGCGTACTATACAAGAACAGATGCTTAGCTGGAACAGCCTTACAAAGCTAGTAAAAAAACTGCAGCTGAGTAAAGACATTGACTCTCAGTATGCCTACGAACAACTCATACTAAGCTTGAGAAAATATATTAGAGTACGCCTTGGCGGTAAAAATATTATCCGCATATCCTTTACGGATAAAGATCCTAAAAAAGCACAAGCAGTCGTTAAAACCATAACTGAAATCTTTATTAATGAAAATATCAAAATGCAGCATAGAGAAACAAATGACGCCATAAATTTTATCAACGACCAGCTCAAAGTCTATAGAAAAAAAATAAAAGAAGGAGAAATCACAGCACTTCAGGAAAAACTGGATAATCTCCTTATAGACTCAACTGAAAAACACCCTCTAGTTAAACAGTTACGCGCGAAACTTACAAAAGCAGAAGGAGAACTTGCCAGCGGTAATTATGATATTGCCGCTGATACAGAATTAAAGCTAAATACGCAAAGCGGCCAGTTAATGCAAGAGCTGGAAAAGATAAGCAACTCAATCGACCTAAACAATACAGACCCTGACGGACAAACAGCAGGCACAGTAAATGACGCGGTATATAAAATGCTGCTGGTTGAAAAAATAGGCAAAACCCTAAAACAGGATGCCAAGATTGATGAAAATATTTACAATAAACTACTCCAGCGCCTGGAAACCGCCAAGATTACCAAAAGACTGGACGCGTCTACCCAGGGAACACGCTATACAATACTTGATCCGCCCAGGCTGCCCATAAAACCCATCAAGCCCAATAAAACGCTTGTTGTACTTATGGGTATATTTTTAGGGGCATCAGCAGGAGCTGCCGCGATACTACTTACTGAATTTATGGATCAGTCATTTCTCGGGGTTGATGAAGCAAAGGCTGCTCTTGGTTTACCAATTTTAGGCGGAATATCCCGTATAGTTACCGTTGAAGATATAAACCGTGAAAAATGGATAATCCGAAAAAGAATTATTTTATTTCTAATTACCGGCGCGGCATTAATAGTGATCATAGCAATATTTTCACTCTTACAAAAATAGCTACCGGTTTACTGCAAACAGTAAACTCTAAACTCTTCCGATAAAGGAGGAAGACAATGTATGAAAATTTCTATGGATTAAAAGAAAAACCGTTTAACATGACGCCTGATCCTAAATTTTTCTTCCCAAGCGTTAAGCACAATGAAGCGTTGGATAGCTTAATCTACGCGATCAACCAACGCAAAGGTTTCGTCGTCATCACAGGCGAGATAGGCGCGGGCAAGACTACAGTATGCCGCACATTACTAAATAGACTTGATGTAAACACAAAAGTTGCCCTTATTACTAATACTTACGTTAACGCCAAAGAGCTGCTCATGAACATCCTTGATGAATTTTCCGTAGAATATAAACCTATG
>CAJVXN010000001.1 GCA_913009335.1 uncultured bacterium | reverse complement strand
ATTTTACCAGAAAAAAGGTGATTTACAAAGCTTTTTGTCGTCGAGAAAACGTTCTTTTACCGACGGGAGAAATTGTCAAATATTAACTTTGAGAACAAATAAGAGGAATTAATTTTTCAGCAATCTCATTATTTTTACTTGACAAAATCTCATTATATAGTATTATATCAGTAATAGTAGTTATCATAAATACGATAGATATCATAGATTGATGTTAACTGTGACTAATGAAAGAATAAAGCTATGGTAAACAGGCATACGAATTCGAAGAAGTTGATTTCCGCAAAAGAAATTATGAGCCGCTATAATATGTCCTATCAGACCATTAATCACTACACTAATTTTGGCTTGTTGCCCGTATTAGCTAAAAATGGAAATGTAAGGTTTTATAGCCGGAGTTTGGTAGGGCGGAGGTTAAAGCAGGTACGAAAATTAGCCGAAGATGGCTATTCGTTGCGCTTAATTCGTAAACGCTTGATTGGTATTTAAATAGAGGTGAAACCAATTGAAAATAAATAAAATATGATGAAAATGGCCGGCTGTATTTGGTATTCGGTTGTAAATGGCATAATTTTGCGGCATATTTAAGTTATGCCGTTTAATTTTTTAAGGAGTGAAAGTTGAGTTATTTCAAGGTGTTAGGATTTAATAAAGAGCCTTTTTCTACCAGCCCGGATCCTGAGTTTTTCTATCTTTCCAAAGCGCATGAGACGGCTCTCACCAATATTTTGATTGAGCAAAGACTTAAAAGAGGGCTTTCGGTTATTTTAGGGGATGTTGGAACCGGAAAAACTACGCTTTCTCGCAAACTTATCCAGGAATTAAGAGAGAGAGAGGATTTTATTTTCCATATTATATTAGATCCTTCTTTTGAAAACGAAGAACTCTTGCTTACTGCTTTAGTGCGAAATTTTGATATTGATATCGGAAATAAGCCTTCTCCTACAATCGTGGATATGCGCGAAGCCTTAGAACGATTTCTTTTTCAAAAGGGAGTGTCGGAAAATCGGATTGTAACTTTAATTATTGATGAGGCGCAAAAATTAAATGAGACTTCTCTTGAGGCTTTACGTGTTTTGTTAAATTACGAAACAAACGAATTTAAACTTCTGCAGCTTGTTTTATTGGGCCAATTGGAATTATATTCAAAAATAATGAGCATACCGAATTTTTTCGACCGCATTAGTTTTAAATATACGTTAAACCCGTTAGATTTTAACGAAACCAGAGAGATGGTCGAATTTCGTATCAGGCAGGCAGGGTATAAGGCAAATATGCATTTATTTTTGGATGATGCGATAAGCGAAATTCATCAAAATAGCCGTGGTTATCCCCGGCAGATAACAATGCTTTGCCATAAAGCATTGACGAATATGGTTCTCAAGAATAAAGTTGTAGTTGATGTCGAGTCTATCCGTGAATTGATTGAAAACGAGAAAAAAACAGGATGGTACAGGAAAGATCTAATACTCCAGAAAAACAATTATTAAATTTAATTGAGAGTCCAAAAGCAGAAAGAAAGAAGATATTTTCTCATTATCCTGCTGGTGGTTATAGCTTAAAATTATTGTCACCGGCAGCTTTAAAAGGCCGGGTTTCATTTTTTAAAGAAAAATTAGAGAAGTGGTTCAAGAATCAGCAGCACCGGCCGCTAAATATAAAGGCCGTAAATAATGTTTTAGGTCTTGCGGTTTTGATTTTAGGCATATATTGCGTAAGTGATTTTTCGGTTTCGTTGATTAAATCTAAAAGAAGCGCAGATTTAAAATTTTCTTCCCCGGAAGGCAGTATGGCCGATAGCGGGCAAGTTGACTCAATTTTAAAAGTAGCATCTTATTATCTAGGGCTGGCCAGAAAAAGAGATCTTTTTAAGATGGGCGCAAAGAGAGTTGAAGCAGAAGAAGAGCAAATAGAGGCGCCTAATGATTTAGCGTCTGTAGCGTCAGCAACGCAGCATTTAAAATTAGTAGGTATATCCTGGTCTAATGATCCTGATGCGATGATTGAAGATACAAAGGCAGTAAGAACTTTTTTTATAAAAAGGGGTCAAATGCTCGGAACGGTTAGAGTTGAAGCGATTTTTAAGGACAAGGTAATCTTAAGCTATGAAGGAGAAGAGATTGAATTAAGATGAAAAAGTTTTTTCTGTTGATAATTTTTGTTGTACTTTTTTTCAATAGTGCTTTCGCGGAAGACATAGATTCTTCCGGGGTTGCTGCTTCTGAACCGGCAGAACAGGATGAACCGGAGGCTAAGGTTGTTTCTTTGGTAAAAGGTATGCAGGGGAAGGTTTCTTTGGACTTACGCAGTATAGAGATCGTAGATGCGCTTAAGTTCTTAGCGATGAAGGCAGGATTGAATATTATTTATACTAGAAAAGTCTCAGGCAGAGTTTCTCTTATGGTTGAAGATGTAAGAGTTCAGGATATTTTTGATATTATGCTGCGGTCAAATGAGCTTGCTTATACAAAGCAGGGAGGTATTTATAATGTAATGACCGAAGATGAATATAAGGCACTATTTGGAAAGAAGTTTTCCGATCTTCGCCAGGTAAAGAGTTTTCGCTTAAGATACGCCATACCGGAGCAGGCATTTGCTTTATTCGATACCTTAAAAAGTGACATTGGAAGAGTGCTTGTTGAACCGGACTCCGGCACTGTTACGATTATGGATACACCGGATAGTATTGAAGTTATTCAAGCGGCCCTTGTGGCAATGGAGAAGAAGAATTTGGTGCGTGTATTCAATTTAAAATATGCCCGGGCTAAAGATGTAGAGGAAAAACTTAAACTGCAATTGGATGCTAAGAAAGTCGGCTCGATAAGGGCGGATGAGCGCTCAAATCAACTTATTGTACAGGCTTTACCCGATAGGATGTATGAGATTGAGACATTGATTGAGGCATTGGACGGAAAAACAAAACAAGTATTAATTGATGCTAAAGTTATTAAGGTAAAGCTTTCGGATTCTTTAAGTACGGGAGTTGAATGGGAAGGATTATTTGATATTTCCGCGAGATTCGGTTCGACTTATTTCGGTTCATATCCGTTTACCGCTGTTCAGGGCGCGCGTGACGCGTTAAGCCCGAGGGAATTTATAATAGATGATGAAGATACGCATGCCGATGAATATCCGTTTAGCGGTTATTCATCTACTACGAAAACCGTACCGGGCGAAAATATGCATGTGGGTATAATGGGCAATAGAAGGGATTTTGACGCTGTAATTAATTATCTTCAAACTTTAGGAGACACGCGTATTCTTTCTAATCCTAAATTAGCCGTGATAAATAACCAGGAAGCGCGTATTCATGTCGGTGAACGCCAGGCATATGTCACGACGACTACTACAACAGGGCAAAGCACATCCACCGTATCCGAGGAGGTAACATTCGTTGATATAGGGCTTCAGTTATCCGTAACACCCACTATCAATGATGACGGCTATGTGACAATGAAGATAAAACCGGAAATTTCCAGCGTAACTTCAACCCTTACGACGCCCTCAGGAAACAAGATACCGATTATTGATACTTCCACCGCGGAGACTACGGTTTTGGTTAAAGATGGCTCAACGATTATTATCGGAGGTCTGCGCAAGGAAGAAGAAATTACTTCCTCGGAGCAGGTTCCTTTCTTCGGGAGTATTCCCATAATAGGTAACATATTTAAGTCAAGTACGCAGACGACCGCGAGAACGGAATTATTGGTTATGATTACGCCTTATATTGTAAGCGGAGATACTTTGACTACGGGCGATGAACGTGATTTTGTTACGGTCGGAAAGGAATATAAGGGCTATGAATCTTTTACTAAGGAAACGGATTACAAGGCGCCGGTTGGCTCACCGGAGACGCGGATAAAGTCTTATCGTGAATATGGCGGAATTCAAAGAAACAACTAATACAATAACTGATGATTACTTACAGGAGACTTAAATGATGAGCAAAATCAAAATATTAGTAATTTGTCTATCCATTCTATTTTTTGTCGCGGGCATAGGAATTATTTATTTTGTTCATAAATCTCAAAGTCTCTCTCAAGAGCTAAAAGACATAACTCACGAATTAGAAAGCAGGGACCCTGAATACAAGAGACTTACAACAGAAAATCAGAAATTGAGGAATGATTACGGCGCTTTAAATAAAGATTACAAATTAGTAATGGATGACCGTGATAATGTGCTGCTGCAGACAAAAAAGCTTCTTCGGGAAAGATCCGATGCTAAGGAATTAGAAGATTATTTAGAAGAGTCGCGTTCAGAAAATAAACTACTCAAATCCGAAAAAAAGGATTCAACCGGCCGGTATCAACAATTACAAGATGAATTTAAACAGTTTATTGAAACAAAAAAAGAGCTGGAAAAAGAACGTGATAAACTTAAGGTGGATTATGAAAGGGCCGTAAAAAAGATAGTTGTAAAAGAACTTAAGAAAGAAAATTCTAATCTTAAGAAAGAAAATAACGATTTGAATAAACGCTTTAAGCGGGCTAATAGCGATATTGATAAATTAAAGGAAAAATCCGGGAAAGATATCTCAAAGCTAAAAGAAAACCTTCAGGGGGCAAATGCCAAAATCGAGGATTTAGATGCTAGCCTTAATGAATATAAGGAAAATTATGCCGGCGCTGTTAAGAAAAATAAGGCGCTGGAAAAAGAGATACAAAGAATGCCCAAAAAATTTTCCGAAATTGCCCGGCAGAATAAAGTTCTTATTAAGCAAACCTCTAAGATGCATTACAACTTAGGCGTGTTCTATACGAAGAATAAGGAATACAGGCGGGCGATCGCGGAATTCGAGAAGGCTATAGAGATTAACCCGGATGATGCCTACGCGCATTTTAATTTAGGGTATATTTATGCCGAATATTTAGTAAATCGTGAAAGGGCTATTGAGAACTTCCGGCATTTTTTAAGGCTTAGTAAGAGTGATGATAAAGATGTGGACTGGGTGAGAAAATATTTGCTTACCTGGGAGACTTATAGCGGCAAATCAATAATGAGATAAATATGATCAAGGAGGTAGTTATGTTGAAACGATTTTTGATGCTATTGGTTGCAGCTGGTTTAATTTTTTCAATAGTTAATTTTTCTTCCGCTCAGGTTTTATCGGAAAAAGAACTATCCGCGGCTAAAAAGCAAGAGCTAAACGGTACGCAGTGGAATGTAACGGTAAAACCTTTATCCGGGGGGGGGAGCGCAGAGAGCGATGTGATAATTTTTAGCGACGGTCAAATGTCTTCAAAGAATTTACAGTCTGCCGGTTTTGAGGCTACGGATTTTACCGTAAGAGTCGAAGAAGACGGTACTGTAATATGGGAGACAATGCAGGTTGACGGAAAAGATAATTTTGCTTTCTGGAGAGGGGACATCAATGAAGGCGTTATGCGGGGCGTATTAACTCAAAAAGATAATAGCGGCAGGACATTCGATTTTTCTTTTACCAATAAACAATAATATTTGAACAGCTAAGGAGTTGGGGTTGAGGGTTAGCCGGATAGCTTTAATTATAATTGGCTTATTCTTTTTTAGCCAGCAAGGAGCGTGCGCGGCAAGAGGCAATTTGGCGTTGAGTATTTCTTTTGATAAAAGCGAATATGAAAAAACAGAACCGATTTTTATCACCTTTACCTTAAAAAATCATGGCAAGAAGCCTGTTTATGTAAACAAAAGATTTTTCCTGAATTCGAAAGACAGCAACAGCGAAGATAGAGAAATATATTTGCTCGTAACTTCCCCCCTGGGCGAGGCGCTTCCCTATAAAATATCTCAGGATACCGGTTTTCCTAAAAGTGATTATTTTGTATTATTGAATCCTAAAGATGAAATAACTTCGGAGAGAAAAAGAAATATAAGATATTTCTTCGATTTTAAAGAGCCGGGAGTCTATGAAGTTAAAGCAGTTTATCAAAATGTATTTGGGGAGGAAATCGGCCTGGATGCGTTTAAGGGTGAACTTGTTTCGAAGGTCGTTAAAATAAAGATTGTTGAAGAAGAATTATGATTAAACGGATTTTATCGGTACTTCCCGTAGTCGGGTTATTTTTGATAAGCGGTTTTAATAGTTTTAGTTTAGCGCAAGCGGAACGCATAAGCACCGGCGCGGTCGGTGAGGCGTTTGGCAGGCCCGTAACAGGCGAAGAATTCACTTATTATTATAAAACAGCTTTAATTTTTACGCGCACGGGAAAGGCTGCCGAGGAAAGAACCGAAGAGGAAGTTGTACAGGAGGCCTGGCAGAATTTAATATTTTTACATGAGGCAAAAGACATAGGTATTGCTATAGGTCAGGATGAACTTGAAAAAGAAATAAAACGCCTGCTTTCCGAAAAAGATATTGAATATGAGAGTGATGATTATCATATATGGGTTGTAACGCAATTAAAAGAAGGTGCCGATATTTTTGAACAGCGCATTAAAGACCTGCTTACCATAAATAAGTTTATGCAGGTTAAGACTAATCCCGAAATTAGCGTAACCGAAGAAGAAATGGAGCAGAAGTTTTTAAACCAATATAATTCTTTCGAGAGTGAATATATAAAATTTGACAATCAGGAAGATGCGCAGAAGTTTCTTGAAAAAGTAAAAAGTAATCCTAGGTTCTGGAAAGATACTTATGATGAAAAAAAACCTCTGGGCCAGAAGGGGTCATCCTGGATAAATATAATGTCTCTGGAGGCTTTAATTGACCTTTGGAAGATACCCAAAGAAGATGCTTATCGGATTCTTGACTTTGACGAGGGTAGTTTTATAGCCGCGAAGTTTTATTACGGAGATGCGGTCTTCCGTCTTTTATATAAAAGGCGAGCGGATGTTACCAAGTATAATGATAAGAAAAAACAATATTATAAAGATTTGCTTACTCAAGGCAAAAAACGTAAGATAATTAAGGGATATTTTGAAGATTTACTTAAACGCGCGAATTATAGGGATTATGTGGCGGAAGACAGGCGGGCTTTGAAAATAGAAGAATTAAAAAAGAAATCTTTGCTTGTATTGGAGACTAATAGTGGTAATATAGAATTAAAGCTATTTCCGGAGATTGCGCCTAAGGCTTGTGAGAATTTTATTGGGTTGACTGAAAAAGGGTATTATAACGGGATAATATTTCACCGTGTGATTAAGGATTTTATGATACAGACAGGTGACCCCGAAGGGACGGGTTCAGGCGGTGAATCTTTATGGGGCGAGCCTTTTGAGGATGAGTTAAGTGACGATATTTCGTTTGATAAGCCCGGGCTGTTAGCTATGGCAAACTCAGGAGCAAACACCAATACGAGCCAATTTTTTATAACCGTTAAACCAACGCCGCATTTAAACAATCGGCATACTATATTCGGAGAAGTTACTTCGGGTTACGAGGTAGTAGAGAAAATTAATAATGTCGCCGTTGATTCTAATGAAAAGCCTAAAAAAGATGTGAAGATAATAAAAGCCTATATTAAAGAGTAGGATAAAAGAGGACATTAATTATTAAGCGGAGGAAAATATGACAGTATTATTTAATAAAAAAAAGAGCTTTTTAGTAATTGCAGCTATATTTTTGTCTTTTATTTTTTTAAATCTCGCTTGGGCAGAAAAGGCATCTGCTAACAAGGTTAATGATGCGCAAAAAACAAGAAAAATCCTTAAAGATGTAAAAGATCAGCTTAATGGTTCGACTTGGGAAATTACACTTACACAGATGACAAGCGAGAAGAAGAAACGTAAAACAAATGATACCTTGAATTTTGTTGATAATCAAATTAAATCGAAAGAACTGACATCGGATGGTTTTTTACCTTCGAATTTTACATTGAGTCTCAAAGGAGAAGATATAGTTATTTGGGAGACAATGCAGACTAGCGATAAGAAAGGTCTTGCGTTCTGGAAGGGTGAAGTAGAAAATGGCGTTATGCGCGGAGTATTAAGCCGACATTTAGCTGATAATAAGGTAAAAGACTATTCTTTTGTAAGTAGCACAAAGAAAGAATTGAACCCTGAGCTTGTTGTAGAAGAGCTGGAGTCTGTTAGCAGTGAATTTATAGAAGAAGTAGAGGTAGTAGCGGCTCCGGATGTGGAAATAGCTCAGGATGAGGCTAAAATTGCTCAGCCGGAGTTAAAAGAAGATCCAGAGCAGGCAGCAAAGTCTCAAAAGAAAGAAAAAACAAAGAAGAAAAAAGGGTGGTTTCGCTAGGAAAATAATTCGTTAACCTCTTGAAATTGTCAAAAAATCGGGTATACTTTTAATGAAGAATAGCCGATCTCTAAAAATTAGATTTAAGTTCGATAAAGGCAAACCCGGAGTAATCTGGGGACGCAAAGTCGTGCATCCCTTTGCAATAGTTTTGCAGAGGGTTGGCAGATTACCGAAACATTGAATTATTAATCCAGGTGATTTGCCTGGATTTTTTTTTGAAAATCATAAAAGTGCCAGGCACTTTGAGCTAAACTTAAGATTTAGGAGTAGTACCTGGCAAATAGAAGCAAGAGGGCAATATGCCGAGACTACCAAGAGTTTATGTAGAAAAAATCCTTTATTACGTAACTTCACGCAGTGGTTATGCCCAAAACTTGTTTGTGGATGCATCCGATTTCTATGAATACGTGTCCCTAATTAATAATTATAAGACACAATACGGATTTAAGCTTTTTTCTTATTGTTTAATGCCTACGCACATTCATATGCTTATTGAGCTAAGAAATAATATTTCTATCTCCAGCATTATGCATGATATCAATTCTTTATATACCAAAGCATTCAATAGCCGATATAATAAGAAAGGGCATCTTTTTCAGGCAAGATTTAACGCGATTTTGGCGGAGAAAAAAGACTATATATTGCCTTTTTTGCGCCATCTGCACTTAAATCCAATAAGGGCAAAAATATGCGATAATCCTAAGGATTATCCGCATTCTAGTTATTCGCGATTTGTTGATCCGGCACATAGAGGGCATCCGGATATGAAAGAAGAAATCGAAGAAGTCTTTCGTGCGTTAGGCGGCCGGGAGGAAGAATTCATAGGCTATACTGAAAATGTTGATCAGAAAGAGTTAAATGATTTTAAAAAGAAGTTACATCGGAAAAATATTTTAGGTTCACAAGAATTTACAGAACACATAAAGGCTTTAATCCAGGATTACGTGCAAGAGCAGAGGAATCAACAGCGATTAAAAAAAGTACGCCCGTTATATATATTTATTGCCGGCGCCACAATTCTTGTTGTAGTTATTATTGCCGGTTATTTTTATCGCCAGAGCAGTGCATTTAGGTCAGAATATCAAAAAACTTTAGCTCTCTATGATAAAACAATAGATATGCTTAGAATCGAAAGAGACAAAGCCCTTAAAGCAAATATGGATACTAAGCAATATGAATGGAAGATTAAATTGGCTGAACAGGCATTAGAGGACGCCAAGCAGGCGCGGGAAATTGAAGGCTATGCCTGGGTAATAGAATTGACATCATTGAGCGGATTACAAAATCGTTTTATTAAAATCGATACGCTTTCATTTGAAGATGGCCGATTTAACTCCAATAATATGAAACAGGAAGGTTTTTTAGCTACAAATTATACGAAAAATGTACATGCTAACGGGAAAGTCGTTTGGGAAACAATGCAAAGTAATGCAAAAGGTTCGACTGTCAGCTGGCGCGGAGAATGGGACGGAGAAAAGATGAGCGGTGTTTTAAGCAGGCGTTACCCTGACGGGAGAGTCAGGGATTTTTCATTTGTCTCTAAGGGGCAAAGAAAAAAGAGAGGATAATAATGAATAAGGTAATGATAATCATTTTGGTAGGCGGTTTGATTATTGGCGCGGGAATTTGTTACGCTCAGGGAGAAACAGCGCATAAAGAAATTATGATTGAGGTTGAGTCTCGGACTATTGCCTTGCCGGAAAACGAAGTTTCTGTAGTTCCTCTTTCTGCTGTCAGGGTAAGGTCAACCGATTTAAGGAATCTTAATTCTCAGTATAACGCGGAAAAAATTGAAAAAGTTTATGCCTTGGCCACAATAGGAAATACGGCAGAAGTAAATCAGGTGTTTACCAACAAAACAAGAAAAGAAGAAATTGCGCTAGGGAACGATGTAGTCCAGGTCAAGGATATTTTCATCATTCAGTTTGAACTCGACGTATCAATTGATATGGCCGCGTTGCTTAATACGTATTTAGCATTACCCGAGGTTTTATATGCTAAAGAAATAATCAGAAAGAAATAAAATGGGAATGGTTAGTTTATTTAAAAAAGCAGTATTACTAATACTTATGCCGGTTATGATTTCTTGCAGCCTGGTTTATGGGCAAGAGCCGGTAAAAGACGATAAAAATCATATTATTTTTAAGGACTATTATGAAGATGGACAATTAATGTGGGAAAAGTCCTATGGGAATGAAAAACTGGATGGCATTGCCGAAGAATGCTGCCCCGATGGCAACTTAAATTATGAAGGACGCTTTAAAAACAACGAGCTGACCGGTATTATCAATGAATACTACATCAGCGGAGCTTTGATGAGAGAGTGGGACTATAGAGACCAAAAGCAAGGTATTGTCGTTGTCAAAGAATATTATGAAAACGGACAGCTATTGTCTCAGAAGGCCTATAAAAATAATCTCTTAGCGAAAGCAAAACAGTATGATAAATATGGAAAAGTTATCCTTGAGCAAGAGTATTAATCAGGTGAGGTAAATGGGTACGATTGATTTGTCTAAAATAAGCATGGATTTGAAGCCGGGAGGAAGAGGCGCCTTCACAAAGAGAATTCTTATAATCTCTTTGTTTTCATTTATATGTTTAGGGCTTCTCCTTAACCTTACCGCTACGCCTGCTTTTGCCCGGACAAAAGTGCAGTCGGGTGAATCGTCGGTACTCTCAGGCACCACTTATACCGTTGACATTGATGATGTAGATACAAGCAAGTCCATTATCCTATTCCAATTTAGAAATGAAGTCGCCACCTATACCGCGATATACCCTTCCGCGCATGGCTGGGCAGCTAGATTCACTGACGCTGTTGGAACTCCTACGCCTACTGGTTTAGCTACTTATATAACCTTCGAGAGATCATTTGGTAGTACAAGTTATGATTGTGTCATTAGCTGGTATGTCATTGAATCCGACGCTTTTGAAGTCGAGTATCGGGAAACCAGCTTTGCCGCGACTGAGACTGACAAGTTTGCGGGCGGGGCGGCCCTTGCCGTTGATTATACCCCGGGTAAGTCATTTGCTATCTCCCGGGTGACTAACGTCCAACATCAGGCCTCGGATTGGGGTGAACGTATGAACACGACTTATTTTGCCACACAAATCCAACATGGCACCCCTGACCAGGTACGATTAAGGCGTTATCTTGGCGAAGGTGGTAATCTTACCGCCGATGTCTGGACGTTTGTCGTGGAGTTAAAGGACGATTCTACGGTTTATGAGGGTGAGTCTTATATGGAGCTAGATTCCTTTTTAGCGGTATCTGACTTGCCTAATCCTGTTGACCGCACAAAGGCATTTATGCTTTTCGGAACAAGGCTTGACGAGTCAGCTTTGTGCTCGGAACAAAGAGGAGCAATCACCTCCGATACGCAGGTAGGTTTTAACAGGCGCACCTCGGGAACTAGTGCCGGGTCGGGGTATGCCTATTGGTATGTTGTTGAATTAGGTACCCTTGGCCGGACAGAAGCCGGCGAGGTCTTATTGCCCTATAATGATACCACTCAGGTTATACAAGATTTGGGGCAAGCCGTTGATATGGATCTTTCCTTTAGCGCTTCTACCCAAGATAGTACCGGTTGCGGGCACGCCTATTATAGAATTAGACATTCCAATATTGTCGTTAATTTAGGCACCCAGGTTGCGTTCCAAAGGATGGAGGCCGGCCAGCAGGGTGTCTGCGATTTCTTTGTTATAGAACTGGAGCCGCTGCAGGTTTTTACACCTAATGGCGGCGAGCTATGGCAGTGCGATGACACCGAAGACATTACCTGGTATGCTCCTGACCAGATAGCCAATGTGGAGATATTGTTATCCAATGACGGCGGGACTAACTATAATTATACGATTGTCGCAACCACGCCTAATGACGGAGTTTATGGATGGGTAGTTCCGAAAGATAATGAAACCACAACTGATATGATTGGTATTCTTACGGATACCTTAAAAGTGAAAGTCAGAGACGTCAACTGGAATGAGTTTGGCCGCACTGACGATACCTACAGTTCGGATGAATCTGACACTAACTTTGAGATTATTGCAAAGGTTCAACTGGATCAACCTGATGGCGGAGAGGAATGGTTTTATGGTGATTCATATGATATTAACTGGACTATTTATGGAGATGCCGCGGATATCGGAAATATTGTTATAAAACGCGATGAGTCCAGCGGCAGCGGCGGATATCTTACGACCTTGGCTACTGTGTCGGCAAGTCCTACGACCTGGCAGTGGAATCCGGTAGACGGAAATATAGGGGTAACGCATAAAGTAAAAATAGAACAGCAAGGCGAAGAAACAAGAGTCTATGATGAATCAGCAGCAAACTTTAGAATAAAAGGTGATGTAACTTTAGGTTCGCTTACTACTCCCTGGTTGGTAGGGACAAACCCCAGTATCCCCTGGACGCATAAATTGCCCAATCCTTCAACCCAGAATTTAGAAATACATCTTTCCAGAAATGACGGCGCGACTTACGATGACCTCTTAGCTATAGTTGCAGCCGATACATCGCCTTATACCGGATGGAGTGTAGTGCCGCCTTTGGTAAGCGCACAAGCCAAGATTAGGATAAGGTGGGCGACGGATCCAGCTGTTGCCAGTGAGAGTGCAACAGGATTTAATATTGACGGAAGTATTACCGTGACAGCTCCTATAGTATCAGATACCTGGAAAATAGGAGAAAGTAAAAACATTACCTGGAATTATGTAGGTACATTGGGCACAGTAGATATATTCTTATCCACAAATAACGGCGGTACCTGGAGTGAGATATTTTCTAATTTACCCGTAGTTAACCAGCTTCAGGCTTGGATTGTTGCGGGAAACCCTACCAGTCAAGGACTTATTAAAATACAGACCGATTCTTACGCGCCGAATGAAATCGCCGGAGAATCCGGGGCTAATTTTACCATAGTTTCCGTAATTACGATTACCAGGCCTGTTACGGCGGGTGTGGTCTGGCGCGTAGGAGCAAGTGAAAATATCCAGTGGACTATAGATGGCGCGCTTGCCAGTAATAAGGTAAAAATATATTATAAGAAGGGCACAGGAGGAATCTGGAATGAGATAACCCAGCCGACAGGATGGACCGCGGATATTGGCGACGGCACGGGTAGTTTTCCCTGGACAGTCCCTAATGATATTTATGATGAAGTATATATTAAGGTAGAAGATTTTGATGACGCGGCAATATATCATGAAAGTCTGTCAATTAAGATAAAGGGTGCTGTAACGGTTAATAAACCCGTAGGCGCGGAAGTAGTTAAAGTTTCTGATGTAGCAGAAACGTATAATATACAGTGGGGCCTGACCGGGAATGTAACCGGGATGGTGGATATAAAATTATCATTAGACGGCGGAACATCCTATCCTACTACTTTAACTGAAGGCGTGGTAGATATAACTACCGGAAACTGGGATTGGACCGTTCTGGATACGCATATCGGAAATGACTGCATGATAAAAGTAGCCGTGGATAATGATGAAAGTTTAACTACCGGTACAGCCGGTGAATCCGCCTCATTTTTTGTTAAGCCGCAGGTAAAGCTTACGTATCCTAATGAAACAGGCCTTATAAAGAGTATCGGGGATATAGTAACTGTAACCTGGAACGCTATACCCGATACCTTTGGAACGGTGATGTTAAAATACAGCACGAATGGCGCGGCCGGCCCTTATGACGGAACGATAAACACCCTCCCGATTAATTCTGATCTTGAAACATATGATTGGACGATTTTAGATGTTCCGGGTATGGTCGGCCAGAATACGCGGGTTCAGGTTTATAAGACAGATGATATAACCGATGTTCATTCCGAGTCGGATTTTGACTTTGTGGTAAAGGGAACAGTCGCCCTTACAGGCGAGGCAAATGGTGTGGGTAGTCCTGTCTGGGAGTCAAATATTGCCGAGTCTATCACCTGGAATAAGGTTGGTGACTTAGGTACTGTTAAAATAGAGTTTTCCAAAGACTCAACCCCTAACTATGCCTATACTATAGCAACAGGCTTAGATGACGATGATCTTAGTTATTCCTGGGATATGCCCACAGGCCTCTTTACTACTCTTGATTTCGAACGCACAGAATACGCGCGCATAAAGATATCCTCGGAAACCGACGGCTCAATATCCGATGAGACTGATACGCCGTTTGTCGTTCAGTCAAGGTTCAGTCTTACTCAGCCTATTGGCGGTGAGACATTAGAGGTAGAGCAGGCAGGCGGTTATGATATTACCTGGAGCACTTACGGTAAGATACCTCAGGTAAAACTTGCCTACGATGTAAACAGCGGAGGAGATTTATATGATAGGAATATCGCCGCCGGTGCTGCCATATCCAATGTAGATTTATATAACTGGACAGTGCCCAATTCTATCGGCGATAAGGTGCGCGTTAAGTTAATGAGTTATAATTATCAGAGTTTTATTGCCGTTACTTCACCCGCTGATTTTAAGATAAAAGGAAGAGTGGAAATAGTCGCGCCGGATGCTACGATTATTGGCGCGAATGCCTGGCGCGTTGATAATGTCGCCTCCGGGCTTACCAGCGAGGAAAGTATTATTTGGAATAACTACGGTGATTTAGGAAGCGGTACTGACCAGGTTACCATAAAATACGCGGCGGACGGCTCAACATTTGATACGACGCTTACTACCACAGCAGACGGCACTAACGGCCTTAACCGGAACTATCTTTGGACAATCCCCGATAATATCGGAACGACTAATAAGATAGCCATTGAGGATATTTCTCATGCTAATTCTGCTTTGCATATATTCCAGGAATCCCAAGCGTTTGAAATAAAAGGCCAGGTTAAGTTGACTGCTCCGGTGGGCGGTGAGACTTATTATATCGGAGGCAGCCCTATAGATATTACCTGGGTTTATGCCGGAAGTTTAGGCAATGTTAATTTACATTTTAGCGATACTGATGGGGCAAGTTGGGATCCGGCATTCGATACGATTGCCGTAGGCTATACCCAGCCGTATCAGTGGACAGTACCGGATAATCCTACTATTGATGCGAAAATTAAAATTGAGCAAGCGTCAGATAATAGCGTGAGTACGGAAGAATTCTTAGTTAGTAAGTTCAGGATAAGGGGTTCGGTTTTTATCGGTAGTAATCCCAATGCTTCTACAGTTTGGACAGTAACCGCGAACAATAACATAATTGACTGGAGTATTACGGGAAGCATCGCTACAGTGGCAATAGACTTAGATACTATCAGCGGAACTGGAGGATATTCGGAACTAATTGTATCATCTGTAAGCGGCAGCGCGGGTACGTATACCTGGACTATTCCTCTCGCTGAGTATGTGGATGTAACGACTGATAATGCCAGAATACGCATCAGGGATACTACGGATGCGAGCGTGAACGATGAGTCCATAGCTGATTTTAAGATTAAACCGGTAATAAATCTGACCGCGCCCGATGGCGGCGAGCACTGGGCAATAGAGTCTACCCCCAATATTACCTGGGAATACTGGGGCGATGTTCCGCAGATAAAGATTGAATATTCCTTAGACGGCGGTAATATCTGGGAGGACCCTCCTATATCTAGCGGATACGATGCCTCTGCCTTGCAATTCCCCTGGACTATTCCCAATAAAGCCAATAACGACACTATCGTCAGAATATCTAAGGTTGGCGATCCCGATGTTCCCAGCTATAGTTCCGACCAATCGCAGGCATGGTTTGAAATAATGGGTGTCCTTGAGTTAACCCAGCCGAATGGAGGCATAAATATAGATTACGGGACTCCTTATGATATAAAATGGATTCCCACGGGTACGATTACTAATGTGAAGATTGAATATTCAACCGATGCCGCTCACGCGATTTGGAATACGGTTGCCGGCGCGGCGAGCCTTGCTCCCGGAGCATCCGGGGTCGAGAATTCGCATTCCTGGACCGTTCCCGATGAGTCTTCTGCCACGGTAAAGGTAAAGATATTTGAGATATCCAATGCTGCCTATGTAACGGATGAATCCGCCACTGACAACGCTATCATCGGACATATTACTATTGTTTATCCGATGAACGCGGATGAGATGATAGCCGAAACATCATACACTATTGAATGGTCATACGATGCGACTTCGATACCGGGTTTTGATATTGATTATCACGACGGCACCAGCTGGAATCCGGTAACCACGAGCAGCCTTTCCCAGGGGACTACAACCTATAACTGGACCGTAGACGATAATATCGGCAATACCGTTAAAGTCCGCGTAAAAGATAAAGATAACGCTAATGTGTACGGCGAATCTACAGCTGATAATATAATAAAAGGTTCGGTTGATCTGACAGACCCCGACGGCTATGAAACATTAATTGTTGGGGGTCCATTCGACATAACCTGGACCAAGACAGGAAGTATCGGCAACCTGTTGATTGAATATTCTAATGATGACTTTAGTTTTGATTTTAACACTATCTCCGCAAGCTATGCGGCGGATAGCCTTGTCTATCCCTGGGACCCCATAGATGATTTTATCGATAATAATGTGAAGGTGAGAGTTACCAGTATCGGCGGCATACCGGTTACGGATCAATCGCAAAATCCGTTTAGCATCAAGGGTTCTTTTACGAATATGAGCCCTAACGGCGGGCAAATCTGGTATGTGGGCGATACGGATAAGGTTGTTACCTGGACGGCAAATGGTTCGATTGCAAGCGTGGATATCAGGTATAAGACCTCTTTAGCCGGCGCCTATGATAATGTTATTGTTTTAAATGATACCGGACACGTTGACGGTAGTAACCAATACGCCTGGACAACAGGCGTTACCGATGAGAATTCGGAAGACTGTTATATAAAGATATCCGATAATGCCGACTCTGATGTATTTATTGAGTCAGCGGTCGCGTTTTCCATCAGGCCTGTTATAACGGTTTCAGAACCATTGGTTGATTCTAATACGGTTGTTGGTTCTTCATACGTTGATGGTATTGTATGGAGCTTAAACGGCTCTGTGAAAGTAACTGAAGCAGACGTCTTATTCAGCACAACCGGCATTGGCGGGCCTTTTGATAAAACAATAGCAACGGGAGTGGATGCGACATTAGGCAAGGTTGACTGGAATAATGTCGGGGATTATTTAAGCGGTGATGTTGTAGTAAAGGTCCTGGATAAATCAGGCGGCACCGGCAATCCCAATGTTTACGGATTATCCTCCAGCTTCGATATTATCGGCAGTATCACCATGACCGATGGAGTGCATACACCGGATTCCAGTTCTAACTGGCAGGCCGCTACTACGGATAAATATATAACATGGACGCATACGGGTTCTTTAGGTAATGTAAATATAAGGTATAAATACGACGGTGGCGCTTATTCGGCTCCGATTAACCCGGCGCCAATCGCAGTAGAGACCCATTCCTATAACTGGCCGGCTATACCTTCGACAATCTCAGAGAATGTCCAGGTCAAGGTAGAATCGGAAAACAACCCCGGCGAGGAATATGCCGAATCCCTGCCGTTTAAGATCAAGGGCGGATTCACGATTAATACGCCGGCAGCCCCTTTAAAATCCGGCACTTCTTATGATATCACCTGGGATAACTTAGGCCTGCAGACCGAAATACCCACGGCAAAATTAGAATTCTACGACGGCTCAGTCTGGCACAACATAGATTATAAGAGTACCGATACGGGCCTTGTTACCAATTCCGGCACCTATGCCTGGAGTGTGCCGGTGGATGTCAGAAATTCCGGGTGCGTGTTCAAGATCAGCGACCCGGATAATGCCGACGCCGTAGATACTACGGGCACATTTTATCTCCTGCCGGATATAGCGGTTACTGCCCCGCTGTCCACGGTTAAATGGTTAATCGGCACCCAGACCGGTAACCTGATTGACTGGAATCATACCGGACTTGACTTTACGGTCAAGATAGAATACTCCAAAGATGACGGCAGTGACGGCTACGCCTATCTTGTTGATACCGGCGTCGGTGTTTTGGCTTCTGCCGGAACATTCGAATGGAACATTCCTACGGACCAGGACATTTTAAGTACCTCTCAGGCAAAGATAAAAGTATCCGATGCCGGCTTCCCGTCGCTCTATGATACCTCGGAATCCTTTATGCTCAAGGCCGCGGTTACCGTAACCAAACCCGATACTGATGATTCCCTTCCCGTATTGGATATTTTTAATATCCAGTGGACCACTACCTGTACCGGGGCGGCGGATATGGGTAATGTGCAGATTGAGTTCAGGCCAAAGGATACCGAAAGCTATACCACGGTAGCCACCGTAGCCTTTAACTCCAGTCCTTATACACTCTGGTCACCGCCGGCAGATTCTATCCGGGGCTCGATCAAGGAAGCGGATATCAAGATTACCGATGTGGACAACACCGAGGTTACCGATACATCGGATAAATTCAATATCAAAGGTAAGATCCAGATTGATTCTCCTAACGTAGGGGCCCAGACCTGGTTCGTGGGCGATACCACCAGAGAGATTAAATGGACGCCTACCGGTGTCTACAGCAATACTGAAATCCATTACGCCAAGGATACCCCGGATGCCAACCCGGCCAACTTCCTCAGTCCGGTGCTGATCGCTACCGAGGCCAATTCCGGTTCCGGCGTGCAGGTTACCTATGTCTGGCCGCAGATCCCTAACTCGGCCATGGGCAATGATATTAGAGTTCGCGTCAGGGATGCTGCCGATACCAACGTTTATTCTATCTCCCAGGATGCGATTACTATAGGCGGTAAGATTACGATTAACGAGCCGCAGGCGGGAAGGATCTGGAAAAAAGACGAAGTTAAAGATATCAGCTGGACCTCAGACGGCGATGTCACCAATGTGAATATCCAATATAAGACCACGGCGCTGGGCAGTTGGAATGACATCGAGACTAACTATACCGGCGGCGGAACCTATGGCGAAGGCTCTAATTCTTACCCCTGGACCGTAGTGGACGTTAACAGCGAGGACTGCTACATCCGGGTGGCCGATTATAATAATTCTACGATTGTCTATGGTGATTCCTTGCAGTTCTCTATCCGGCCGGTAATTACGGTTACTACGCCTGCCTTAGACGTCAACTTAGAAGTCGATTCTTTAGGTAATACTATCTCCTGGAATTTAAATGGTTCTACCAAGGTAAGCAATGTTAAATTATATTACAGTTATGACGGCGGCCCCTTTACTAACGTTATCGATGAGAGCGGTACGGTTGACGCTACTTTAGATTATACCTGGAATAACATCCCCGATACGATCAGTGACAATGTGGTAGTGCGGGTAATCGACAACGACAATGCCAATGTTTACGGCGATTCCGCCAGCTTTGATATCATCGGTAAGATTATTATCAGCGCGCCTTCTTCCGGCGTCAACTGGCGGGCAGGGCAGGTCAAGACCATCGATTGGGGGACTTCCAAAGGTACCATGGGACTGGTCAGGCTGTTCTATTGGTTTAACTCTCAATATAACTTAATCGATACCGGCGGTGACATTAACTCTGATGTTACCACCACTTTTGGCTGGACAGTCCCGGCTAACCTGATTACCGGCAGTACGATCAAGATCTTAGATGTGGATACTGAAGGAACCGTTGATGAAGTTACCGCTATATCCGCCTCATTCAACATCATCGGTAACATTGTGGTTGATACCCCGTCCGCCATTACGGTCTGGAAGAAAGACGAGACTAATAAACTGATCGAATGGACCTCAACCGGCGCGGTAACTAACGTCAAGATAGAATACAAGACTTCTGCCGGCGGAAGCTATGCCGGTAACACCATTGTCGCTGATGACCCGGGGCACACTGCCGGCGCCAATTCATACACCTGGGCCTTGGCAGTACCGGATATCAATTCAGAAGATTGCTATGTCAGAGTATCCGATGTTAACTATTATGATGATGTCTTTGGCGAGTCGGCTCAATTCTCAATTCGTCCGTTAATCACGGTAAGCATCCCGGCCCTAGACGATAACTTAGTCGTAGGTTCCGATAACAATTCGATTATCTGGAGCTTAAACGGTTCTGCTCAGGTGACCACTGTGGATATCCACTATCAGATTAACGCTGGAGGTTACGGCGTTAATGTAGTCAAGACTGCCGTCTCTGCCATTGCTGAGGCTTCCGACTGGGATAATGTCCCGGATTCGATTGACGGCAATGTTCAAATCCGGGTCATGGATGTGGATAACAACAACGTTTATGCTGAGAGCGCAAGCTTCGATATTATCGGAAGCGTTACCGTACAGCAGCCTAATTCTTCCGCTAACTGGGAAGTAGGCACAACCGATAAGAATATTACCTGGATTTATACCGGCTCCATCGGAACAGTGAATATCTACTATGACTATGGCACAGGTTATGGAGCGCCTATCGCGTCTGTTCCCGTAAGTGATCAGTCTTATAGCTGGAATCCCATACCGGATAATGTATCCGAGACAGTTAAGGTGAAGATAGCAGACGCGGACAACGAAACAGAGGTAGTTGACGAGTCTGAGGTGTTTAGTATCAGGGGCGGATTTACGATTACGTTCCCGTCAGCTCCTACGACACTTATCTCCGGAACAGGTTATGATATTACCTGGAATAGAACCGGTACTGATATATCTAATGTTATTTTAGAATTTTCAGATGATAATGGGGCTGGCTGGTCCGATATAGATAACAATGCTCCTAATACCGGTACATACGCCTGGACCGCTCCGGTTAATGTTGCCTCAACTAACTGTTTAATAAAGGTAACCGATCCGGATAACCCATCTGCCACAGATACTATTGCCAGCAATTTTGAAGTCAGAGCCAAGATAACCCTTTCTGATCCTATAGCAAGTGATGAATGGGTAGTAGGAACAAGCGAGAATATCGCCTGGACTGTTACGGGCGTGGTAAGCAATGTAAAGATTGAATACTCTAAAGACGGCGGTACGGGATATCCGTTAACCGCGGTTGCTTCATATGACGCGTCATTATCTCCTTATCCATGGGCCATACCTGTAACTGATGTATCACTAGAGGATTTAAGAACACCTGATCAGGCAAAGATAAAAGTATCTGACGCCTCTTATTCCGTAGTTTATGATACATCTCCTAACTTCATGGTAAAAGGCGGTATTGCTGTAAGTGCTCCCGTAACTAGCGATATCCTTCATGTATCAGATCCGTTTAATATCACCTGGATAACTACAGGTTTTTATGATGTAGGAAGTAATGTTGTAATCGGCTATTCTATAACAGGAGGAGCTCCGTTTACAAACATAGATACGGTTGCCTTTGATTACGGCTCAGGCTCTTATCCCTGGACACCGCCAATTGATTCCATAACTACTGATCTTAAGAACGCGGTCATCGAGATAAAAGACGCGGATAATCCTACAAAGGTGAGAGATGAATCCGATCTCTTCGAGATAGAAGGTAAGATACAAATCGACGCGCCTGATACATCAGGTTTAATGTGGACGGTTAATTCTTCCCGGGATATCAAATGGACTCCCACAGGTACATATGGCCCTATCGAGATACAATACTCTAAAGATAATTTTGCATCCGATTTCCAACCTGTTAATACAGTAACCAATAGCGCAAGCGGCGTGCAGGGAACATACTCCTGGACCATACCTAATGATATCAGCGATACGGTAAAGGTAAGAGTAAGAGATGATAATGATGATGATGTCAATGATGTATCCGGCTTTGACGTAAAGATAGTCGGTGGATTAGACCTAACAGTGCCTGAATCAGGAGAAGTCTGGAAGAAGGGCGAGACCAAAGACATTACCTGGACCGCGACCGGTGATGTAACCAATATAAGCATAGAATATAAGACATCTGCCGCGGGAGGATACACTACGATTATTGCCGATGACTCCGGCCATTTAGCGGGCGGTAACTCTTATAGCTGGACATCAGTTGCCGATGAGAATTCAGAAGATTGCTACATAAAGATATCCGATGTTGCCCATCCTGTTGACGTGCAAAGCGTATCAGCCGCGGCATTCTCCATAAGGCCGGTAATTACCGTAACTACACCCGCGCTTGATGATAATCTAATAGTCTCATCAAGCGGTAACGCAATCAACTGGACTATCGATAGTTCAATTAAAGTCAATCCTGTCGATGTGCATTACTCGGTAGACGGCGGCGCGTATACCGGCAATACTATTGCCATAGGTGTTACAGCAAGTGATCTAACTACCAATTGGGATAATGTGCCGGATGCTGTCAGCGACAACGTAAAAGTCAGAGTAATGGATTCTGTAAACAACAACGTCTTCGGCGAGAGCGCCAGTTTTGATATCATCGGAAGCGTTACCGTACAGCAGCCTAATTCTTCCGCTAACTGGGAAGTAGGCACAACCGATAAGAATATTACCTGGATTTATACCGGCTCCATCGGAACAGTAAATATCTATTATGATTATGGTTTAGGTTATGGAGCGCCTATCGCGTCTGTTCCCGTAACCGATCAGGCATATAGCTGGAATCCCATACCGGATAATGTATCCGAGACAGTTAAGGTGAAGATAACAGACGCGGACAACGAGACAGAGGTAGTTGACGAATCTGATGTATTTAAGATTAGAGGCGGATTTATATTGGTTCAGCCTCCGGCGGTTTTGATTTCCGGGGATCCGTATACTATAACATGGACGCCAAATGGTGTTGATATTGCAACAGCTTTGCTTCAGTTTTCCAGTGATAATGGTCAAAATTGGAATCCTATAGATGGAGGTACAGGCTTGGTTTCTAATACCGGAACTTACGGATGGACAATTCCTTCTGATGTTGTTTCATCTACCTGTTTATTAAAGATTACCGATCCGGATAACTCTGCCGCAACCGATACTATAAGTAGTACTTTTGAAGTAAGGGCAAAGATTGTGGTAAATGCTCCTATAGGTACCGATGAGTGGAATGTAAACAGTGCATATGATGTCAAATGGACGGTTACGGGTTTAGTCACAGATGTAAAAATAGAATATTCTAAAACAGGTGGTGCGCCATATACCGAAACATTAGTTGCATCGCGGGATGCAAGTTTATCCCCTTATTCATGGACAATATTGCCTACCCAGGATGTTATCAGTAGCCAGGGTATGATAAAGATATCAGATACTTCATATGCGACTGTATATGATGAGAGCCCGGAGTTTTCTATAATTGGTGATGTTCAAGTTACTGCTCCTGTAGGTACTGATGTTTTGCGCGTAGGAGATACATTTGATATCGAATGGACCTCTGTCGGTGCGGGTAATATAATTATCGGATATTCAACAACAGGGGGTGCACCGTTTACAAATATAGATACCGTGCCTTATGATTATAATAACCGCGCATATCCCTGGACTCCGCCTATAGATGCTATAACCGCCAATCAAAAATTAGCGGTTATTGAAATGAAATACGAAAATAACCCGTTGAAGGTCCGCGATGAATCCGATCTCTTCGAGATAGAAGGTAAGATACAAATCGACGCTCCGGATACAGGCGGATTGATGTGGACGGTTAACTCATCCCAGGATATCAAATGGACTCCTACAGGAACATATGCCAAGGTTGAGATACAATACTCAAAAGATAATTTTGCAGCCGATTTCCAACCTGTTAATACAGTAACCAATAGCGCAAGCGGCGTGCAGGGAACATACTCCTGGACCATACCTAATGATATCAGCGATACGATCAGAGTAAGAGTAAGAGATGATGATGATGACGATGTCAATGAGGTATCCGGCTTTGATATCAAGATCGTCGGTTCTCTAGACTTAACAGTGCCTGAATCAGGAGAAGTCTGGAAGAAGGGCGAGACCAAAGATATTATCTGGACCGCGACCGGTGATGTAACCAATATAAGCATAGAATATAAGACATCTGCCGCGGGAGGATACACTACCATTATTGCCGATGACTCCGGCCATTTAGCGGGCGGTAACTCTTATAGCTGGACATCAGTTGCCGATGAGAATTCAGAAGATTGCTACATAAAGATATCCGATGTTGCCCATCCTGTTGACGTGCAAAGCGTATCAGCCGCGGCATTCTCCATAAGGCCGGTAATTACCGTAACTACACCCGCGCTTGATGATAATCTAATAGTCTCATCAAGCGGTAACGCAATCAACTGGACTATCGATAGTTCAATTAAAGTCAATCCTGTCGATGTGCATTACTCGGTAGACGGCGGCGCGTATACCGGCAATACTATTGCCATAGGTGTTACAGCAAGTGATCTAACTACCAATTGGGATAATGTGCCGGATGCTGTCAGCGACAACGTAAAAGTCAGAGTAATGGATTCTGTAAACAACAACGTCTTCGGCGAGAGCGCCAGTTTTGATATCATCGGAAGCGTTACCGTACAGCAGCCTAATTCTTCCGCTAACTGGGAAGTAGGCACAACCGATAAGAATATTACCTGGATTTATACCGGCTCCATCGGAACAGTAAATATCTATTATGATTATGGTTTAGGTTATGGAGCGCCTATCGCGTCTGTTCCCGTAACCGATCAGGCATATAGCTGGAATCCCATACCGGATAATGTATCCGAGACAGTTAAGGTGAAGATAACAGACGCGGACAACGAGACAGAGGTAGTTGACGAGTCTGAAGTGTTTACCATCAGGGGCGGATTTACGATTACGTTCCCTAATCTTTCAACTGATGTTCTCATCTCCGGAACAGGTTATGATATTACCTGGAATAGAACCGGTACTGATATCCCGACTGTTTTAATTGAATTTTCCAGCGATAATAAACAGAATTGGTCGACCATAGATGCGGCTGCTTCTAATACCGGAACTTACGGATGGACCGCACCGAGTAATGTTGCTTCGCAAGCCTGTTTTATCCGAATCAGCGATCCGGATAACGCGTCTGCTGCAGATGATTCAGATCAAAACTTTGAAGTAAGGGCAAAGATAGACGTAACCGGCCCTATAGTTACCGATGAATGGGCCGTAGGTGCTGCCTATGATATAACATGGACCGTTACGGGTATAGTCACGAATGTAAAGATTGAATACTCTAAAGACGGCGGCACTAATTACACAGAGGAGCTTGTGGCGAGTCGGCCGTATGACCAGAGCCCTTATTCGTGGACCGTTCCTTCGGATAAAGATATATTAAGCACGCAAGGTGTAATAAGAGTAGCTGATGCGTCCTATGCTGCCGCTAACGGTGAAAGTCCGGAATTTTCCGTAATCGGATTTATTACGGTTAATGCCCCGGTGACTAGCGATATCCTTCATGTGGGGGATGCCTTCGATATTCAATGGAACGCTATAGGTTATGGTATGGGTAATGTTACTATCGGTTATTCCATAACAGGAGGAGCTCCGTTTACAAATATAGATACCGTGCCTTACGATTTTGGCGTGCCTGCCGGTACATATTCATGGACGCCTCCCGACTCGGCTATTACCTCTGACTTAAAGAACGCGGTCATAGAGGTAAAAGCTGATTATTATCCTACGGGCGTAAGAGATGAGTCCGATTTATTCGAGATAGAAGGTAAGATACAAATCGATGCCCCTGATACATCAGGTTTAATGTGGACGGTTAACACTCCCCATGATATCAAATGGACGCCCACAGGTACATATACACCGGTTGAGATACAATATTCTAAAGATAATTTTGCAGCCGATTTCCAGCCTGTTGCAACCGTTACTAATTCAGCAAGCGGCGTGCAGGGAACATACTCCTGGACCATACCTAATGATATCAGCGATACGGTAAAGGTAAGAGTAAGAGATGATAATGATGACGATGTCAATGATGTGTCCGGCTTTGACGTAAAGGTAGTCGGTTCATTGGATGTTTCAGTGCCGGAAAGCGGTGAAGTGTGGAAATATAACGAAAGCAAGAATATTACCTGGAGTGCGGTTGGCGATGTAAGCAATGTAAAAATAGAATATAAGACATCGGCCGCAGGAGCCTATAATGTTATAGTCACTGATGATCCGGGGCATGTACAAGGCGGTAATTCATATGCCTGGACAGTTGCCGATGAGAATTCAGAAGACTGCTACATAAAGATATCCGATGTTGTCCATCCTGCTGATGTGTATAGTGAATCCGCGGCTTCATTCTCCATGAGACCGGTTATTACAGTTACAACTCCCGCATTAGATAGTAATATTGAAGTTGCGTCAAACGGCAATGCTATTGTTTGGAGTTTAAATGGTTCCGCCAAGGTTAGTTATGTTAATTTATATTATAGTGTTGACGGCGGGCCATTTACAAATGTAATCGATGAAACAGGTTCAGTAGATGCAACAGCCGGCGCATTTACCTGGAACAGCATCCCTGATACTATTAGCGATAATGCCGTAGTGCGCGTAATAGATACAACTAATTCCAATGTCTACGGCGCATCCGCTAGTTTTGATATCATAGGTAAAATAAGAGTTACTACGCCGGCCATCGGAGAAAACTGGGGCGTAGGCGAATTAAGGACGATTACCTGGGATCCTGATGGAACACTAGGAAATGTAAAAATCTACTATTATCATGATGGCGCGTATGAATGGATAGCTACAGTTCCTCATGCGCCTTCATCATATGACTGGACAGTGGCAGCGCAAATAGAAGAAAATACTACTATAAAGATAGTTGATGAAGATACAGAGGCAACCGTAGATGAGGTAGCAGGGGTATCTGCCGCCTACAATATTATTGGAAATTTCTCTTTAGATGCAGTTCCTGCTACACTTTCCGCGGGATCTTCTTATAGCATTACCTGGGATCCGCTGGGTCTGCAGGGTGAGATTCCAACAGCAAAATTGGAATTTTTTGACGGCTTAATCTGGCATAATATCGACTACAAGACAACCGATAACGGCTTAGTAACAAACTCCGGTTCTTATTCTTGGAGCGTACCGACTGATGTTAAGTCTATTGCTTGTCAATTCCGGATTACAGATCCTGATAATGCCAGCGCAATAGATACATCAAATAGTTTTGAAGTGCGCGCGGTAATCAGCGTTACTTCTCCTGTTTCTAGTGATAAATGGGTTATAGGTACTTCAGGTAATATCATATCCTGGAACATTACAGGTGTTGTAGATACCGTTAAGATTGAGTACTCTAAGGATGGAGGATTGAGTTATCCCGGAGCCTTTGTTGTAGAACCTTCTTTGCCTGCGGCATCAACTCCTTACGATTGGACAATTCCTACTAATCTGGATATTTTAACCGCAGATCAGGCAAAGATTAAAGTATCTGATTCTACATTAGCGGTTGCCTATGATGAGTCTGCCGATTTTATGATGAAGAGTGGTATTACCGTTACGAAACCGGATACTAATAATATTTTAAAAGTCCTTGATGCTTTTAATATAGAATGGACGACTTTAGGTTTGGCAGATATGGGTAATGTAGATATAGAATTTTCGAAAATTGGATCCGCGCCATGGACAATTGTGGCTACAGTCGCTTTTGATTCTAGCCCGTATACGTTGTGGTTTCCCGGCATAGGTGATATAACCACTAATAGTAAGGCAGCAGTAATAAAGATTACAGATGTTGATAACACAGAGGTTACAGATAATTCTGATGCTTTTGAGATAGAAGGAAAAATTCAGCTGGATTCTCCGGATATCGACGCGCCGACATGGTATGTTGGTGATCCGCAACAGATTAAATGGACGCCAACGGGTACATTTAGCTATGTTAAGATTGAATATTCTACTAATGGATTTGCTGATGAGTTAGAGATTACTGTTGAAGCGGCTTCTTATTCTAACTCTGCTTCAGGCGTACAAGGAACATATGATTGGACTATTCCTGATGAAATAGGAGGGAGCCTTAAAGTCAGGATATCTGATGTAAATGATAGCGATGTTGTTGATGTTTCTTCGGTGCCTTTCGTAATTAAAGGCAGCCTTACTTTAAACGAACCTAATGGCGGAGATACCTGGTATGTGGCAGATACAAATAAAAAGATTAGATGGCAGGCAACAGGTTCGGTAACTACAGTAAGAATTGAATACTCTAAGAATAATGGAGGGGCATGGACAGAGATAATAGCTGATGCTTTTGCCGGTCCCGGAGCGGGTGAATATACCTGGCCGTCTGTTGCCGATGCCATAAGCGAACTTTGTTTGATTCGAGTATCCGATACTAATGACGCCACAGTTAATGACGAGTCAGATGGTGTGTTTTCTATAAAAGGTAAAATACAGGTAATAGCTCCCGACGGAACAGAGAGATGGATTGCTCAATCGAGCGGCCATAATATAACCTGGAATCTTACGGGTAGTATTCAAGATGTTAAAATTACTTATTCTGTAGACGCGGGAGCATTTGATAATGTTATCGCGGCATCCGTTACGGGGAGTGATGAGTCTTATACTTGGAACAATATACCTAATCACGTAAGCGATACTTATTTGATTAGAGTAGCTGATTTAAATGATGAGACTAATGTTTATGGCACCTCGCCCGCATTTTCTATCGTGGGTGATATAACGGTTACTGAACCAAGCGGCGGCGAGCAACTACCGGTTGGCAGTGATTTTAAGGTAGAATGGACAAAGGTCGGTGATTTTGCTAACGTAAGAATAGAATATTCGTTAAACGGCGGAACGGACTTTAATGATCAGATTGTAAGCTCAACAGCCACAGATAATCTGTTTTACTGGTGGATGAGTATTGCTGATAATGCAGTTTCACCGAATGTGGTCGTAAGGGTTACTGATGATAGCGATATCCAGGTTTATGACGATTCTTTAGCTTTTAAAGTACAGGCGATATTTGATATTATTTCTCCTGACGGCGGCGTTGTCTGGGCTGTTGGTTCAAGCCATGACATTATCTGGACAACCAGCGGAGATGTAACAAATGTTAAATTAGAATATTCAACCGATGGCGGAAATAACTGGGTGATTCCTAATGGGGATGTTATTTCAGCTTCCATTGTAAATACGGGTTCTAAATCATGGACAATACCCGACGCTATATCAGATTTAGTAAGAGTGAGAGTTTCGGATGTTAATGACTCCGATGCGTCTAATATGTCCGCGAGCAACTTCAAGATCCGCGGTGACCTGCAGGTTACCTCGCCTAACAGCGGCGCAGAATCATGGCTTATCGGAGCAAGCGAACCTATAACCTGGACGGTTACAGGTTCGGTTGCTACGGTGAAATTAGAATACTCCGTAGACGGACAGGCATACGTTCAGATTCCGGGTGCGGATAATTTAACCGCGGATACCGGCGGCGGAGGCGGGAGCTTTGATTGGACAATCCCTAACGATGCTTCTTCGCTGGTAAAAGTAAAAATTACCAATAAGGACGATTCCACGGTCTATGATGAGTCTGATAACGACTTTACGATTACGGGTCAATTAACTCTTAGCGCACCGGTAGGAAGTGAGGTCTGGTATGTGCAGGATCAGGAGACAATATCCTGGACAAAGACAGGGACGATTCCCACGGTAAAATTAGAATACTCCGTAGGCGGCGCTGCCTATCAACCGGTTCAGGATGCCGATAATTTAAGCGGTTTAACCTATGACTGGATTATTCCCGACGATATCGACAACCAGGTAAAGGTAAGAGTAAGTAATACCGACATTACCGAACCGACTATAGTAGGTGTTTCAGGGTTATTCTCTATTAAAGGTAAATTACAGATTACTAATCCTGCTAGCGGAGTGGTTTGGGATGTTGCCCAGCAAAAAGATATTACCTGGATAACTACCGGTTCTATTGCCACTGTGAGATTAGAATATGATTATGGATCAGGGCTTAATCCGATTACGGCAAGTGTAAATGCGTCTAATCAGATTTACCAATGGACAATACCTAATACAATAGGGGATAATGTCACGGTAAAGATTACGGATAATTTAGATAATACCGTAACCCATACCTCCAATGTATTTAAGATAGCCGCGGATATTAATTTGTTATCGCCGATGGGAACAGAGGTATGGATAGTAGATAACAGTGAACCGATTACCTGGGAAAAATTCGGTGATATTGTTAATGTCGTATTAAAATATGATACCAACGAGGGTTTGAATGGTTATCCTAATACGATTGCTACTCGTCCGGCAGTTGATGGAAGTTATAGTTGGCCGGTTCCGGATGTAATCGGCGATAAACTGCGAGTACGTATTGAAGACGCAAACGCCTCTTCAAGTACGCAGCCTGATGAATCACCGGCAAATTTTGAAATTCAAGGATCTATTACTATTACAAGCCCTGCGTTAAATGATATTTGGTTATGCGAAACTCAGCATGATATCGCTTATACAATTCACGGTTCCATCGCAAATGTCAGCATAGAATATTCAACTGATGCTGGGGTAACTTATCCGTATGCGCCTATTGCCGGTTCTGTAGCTGTAGGCCCGGGAGATTATACTCAAACCTGGACCATACCTTTAGATACCAGTATTCAGACTGTTATTAAAATAATCAATTTAGCGGATGCGAATGTATACGATGAATCAAATGAGTTTAGCATGCGCGGCGGATTTACGTTTGTACATCCTGTAAGCACTGATAGATGGCTTGCGAATAGTACGAACATGATATCATGGAATACCCTTGGTGCTATTAGTAGTGTCTATGTGGAATATTCGCTTAATAATGGCGGAGTGTGGGGTTATGTAAATGACGGTTCAGCGATATCTAATGCTACGGAGAATTATAACTGGACTATTCCTAATGTTATATCTCAGCAGGCATTGGTAAGGGTTACAGATACAGCCGACCCTGATGCTACAACTACATCCGATAATTTTAATATTCACGGCGCATTAACCGTAGCTCAACCTAACGGTCAGGATAAGTTGAAAGTTGGGCAGAGTGACGAATCATCTAAGGTTAAATGGACGATGATCGGCCCGCTTTCCGGGGTAGATATTGCGCTTTCAACAAATGGTTCGGGTGGAACTTACACTACTTTTGCTACTAACCAACAAGCGTCACTCTTAGAGTACGCCTGGTCAGTGCCTATGAGCACATTATCGAATAATTGTTTTATACGTATCCGCGATACGCAGGATAGTTTGGTAGAAGATTTTTCTGATCTTGCGTTTAAGATAATGGAGAATTTTAATGTTACAGTGCCAAATGGTACTGAGCAGTGGGTAGTCAGCGATGTAGAGACGATTACCTGGACGTCTCAAGGCTTGGCAAGTTCAGTTAATCTTAAATACGCAACAGTCGCTCCTTATGATACTTGGACTCCGATTGTAACCGATGAGATAAATGACGGAAATTACGATTGGACAATTCCGCCGACAATTTCGGCAACTTGCAGAGTCCGTGTTTCTGATTACAACGATGACACAGATTCTTTTGATATGTCTGATAACGACTTTAAAATTCAGGGTAGGATTACGCTTAATATACCTAACGGCGGTGAAAAATGGGGTTGTGCCGATAATAAATATATAGACTGGGATTGGGACGGAAATATTACCAACGTCGATATTCATTATTACAATGGTTCAATCTGGGTTGCTATTGCCGCGGCTCAGGGAATTACCAATATCGGTGAGTATGAATGGAACATACCTTCCATTGCTACGGATCAGGCATTGATTCGAGTACGCTCGACTGCCGATCTGGCGAATGTTTATGATATATCAGCGAATCCTTTCAAGATAATGAGTAGGATTGTTATTCAGAATCCTAATGGAGCCGAAGTGTGGTATTCCGGAAGTTCCGGAACTATTAATTGGGCAAAATACGGCCCAGCTTCCTTTGGTTCCGTGAAAATCGATTATTCTGTTAATGACCCAACGTTTACTAATCCTATACCGATTACGACTTCAACTGCTAGTGACGAGGCATTCGATTGGTTAAATATACCTCCTGAGGCTGTTTCAGGAAATGTGAGAATTCGTGTTGCGCATCCGTCTGATAGCGACGTATACGATATATCCGACGGTGATTTCCGCGTGCGAGCTACTTTGATTTTAACCGCACCTAACGGCGGACAAAAGATAACTGTTGATGATCCGTATACAATTTCCTGGTCGGAATTGGGTGATACCCAAGGAGTGAAGATTTACTGTTATAAGCAGACTCAGCCGGCGATTAAATATACTATTGCTACGGCTGCTCCTGTTGGCGGAACATACGCCTGGACTATACCGGATTTCATCCATAGTGATTTAATTATGCGTGTTGAGGATCCTAATGATACGGATGCATTTGATATTTCAGACAGCACATTTAAGATTATGCCGGGATTTACCGTTTCATCACCTGATGCTAGTTCTAAATGGTATGTAAATGATCCGGCAACGATTAGCTGGACTTATACGGGAACAGTTGTTGATGTGGGTATCTACTATTCTACTGTCGGCGGTATAGCCGGAACCTGGAATGCTCTTACGTCTGTTTCAGCAAGTGATTTATCTTGGACTTGGCTGTCTGTTCCTGATGAGATTACAGCTCAGTTGAAAGTCAAGGTAGCTGCCGCAAACGATGCTGATGCGTATGGTGAATCTGCCGGTATGGCTAAGATACGTGCGAAATTTACCTTAACCGCCCCTACCGGGGGTGAAGAGTTAGTTGTCGGCGATACATTCCAGATTGCCTGGGATACGGTCGGTACGGTAAGTAATGTAGACCTGCATTATTCACTGGATGATTTTACAACACCTAAGGATATACAATTAGGCTGGGCAAATGGCGCAGCTGGCGGGACCTATGATTGGACTATACCCGATGATATTTCTCAGATAGTAAAGGTACGCGTTAAGAGTTCAACCGATGATGATGCCTATAGTATATCCAATGATTTAAGAATTAAAGGAAATCTCTGGATTAACGCGCCTGTTTTAGATGATTCTTGGGATATAGAACAGGATTATGACATAGAATGGGGATGGGTAGGCACTATTCCCGAGGTTGAGATAACTTATTCTATAAATGGTACCGGCGGTCCGTTTAATCTAATCCTTGAAAGTTATAATATCGCTGATGACGGTATAGTAGCTAACGGCTCAGGCTCAGGCGGGGCAGGTTCAAACTATACTTATACCTGGACAGTTCCTGATCAGGCAACAGCCGATGCGATTATTAAAGTAGTTGATGCCAGGCCTACCGAGTCAGACGTTGTTGCCCAGAGTGATTCCTTCCATATCATTGGGTATATTATAGTAAACGGCATTAAAGAGCAGGGTAGCGGTCAGCTCGTTACGGAGTTGGCAGTTGATAGTGTTTATGATATTGCCTGGGAATGGGGAGGAACAATGTCTGAAGTCAAGATAACCTATTCCACAAATGGGGATACAGGCCCGTTTAATCCGATTGTTGAAAGTTACGATATCGCCAATGACGGTATAGTTCAAAACGGCGCGGGTTCAGGCGGGTCGGGTTCGGAATATACGTATGCCTGGACTATACCGGATACTATCTCGCCTGATTGTAAAATAAGAATTACTGATCCGGGAGATGCGACTGTTTTTGGCGAGTCCGGCACATTTAAGATTCAGGGCGCTTTTACCCTTATTGCTCCGGCAGTAACATTGAATAGCAGCGGAATTTATGAGTCCCGCTGGGTCACAAATGAAGTCCGTGAAGTTTCCTGGACGACATTCGGAACGATTAATACGGTAGATCTTGTTTATTCAAAGGATGATTTTGTTACTGAGATTGCGCTGAAGGATGATCTTGACCAGGATGCGACCGGTATCGCCAACACAGGTACATTCGATTGGAAGATACCTGATGACCGCTCCACCACGGTTAAGATACGCATCTATGACAGTAATGACCATACCGTATACGTAGAGGGGCCGGTAGTAGCCGGCGGTGTGGATACGATGAAGATAGATTATTATAAGATTATCTGGGATATACGGGATCTTGTTACTAACCAGCCGATTTCCGGATTGACGGTAAGCGATACATCCGGTTGGGATGCTGCCGGCCTTGCTTCTCCGGTATCGCACGAAGTTCCCGCTGGTTTCTGGTCGGCAACATGGACCCATCAGGATTTTGGGACAATTACCGAGTCATACCTGGTGGGTTGGGATGAGGATGCGCAAATCTGGAGAGGAGACCGTACGATATACAGAACCATGGAGACGTTGGTCGTGCATATCTGGCGCGCTTATTCAGAATTCGCTTATAATGTGGAAGTATGGAATGACAATGGCACTCCAGCAGATCCTGATGATGATTATGTAGAGACACCTGATAAGTTGGATATCACAACCTGGCTGGAAAGAGACGGCGCTTTGGTTTCCGGCGCTTTGATTATCGATGTGAGTATATATGACAGCATTTACAAAATCAAGAGGAAAACAACATTAGTGGACGAGGCTAACAACAAACATCTCTATTATGATGATGTTGATGCCGGCGTGAAATTATGGGTAGGTGACCGTTCGGGAGAGGTGCGTACTATGGATGATGTGATAAATGATTGCGCGGCGTATAAGACAGGAGAGATGGATATCCCGTCTGATTTCGCGGGTTTCTTCCAACAATCCTGGACCCCGACTCCTTATACCGCCGGAGCGGATAGTTATCTTACCTTGCAATCAGGGAAAGTATATGCCGTAACAAGTTATATGGGGTTAGCTACCGGAGCGACGTTTACAACACCTGTATCATTTACAGTTACTATACCCATGAAGATGGCGGATATGGAGACAACGGTTGACAGCATGATTTCCACTGTTAATACTGCCCTTGATAAGCCGATATCTGAGGTCAGCACCGAATTGCAGGCGACATTAACTGCGCAGACCGCGGTTATTGACCAAAAGATGACCGATCAGACAGATATGATACAGACTTCGATGGGGAATATGGAAACAATGATTGATGTCGCGATGACAAGCTTTGAAACTTCTGTGAGCGCTTCGCTTATACTTTTAGAAGATAGTGCCGTGACCGCGGAAGAAGCAGCGGGCCTATTGGAAGAAACAGCGTTGAAGTATTCTTGGGGTGCATCAGCTTCTCCTGATCCGGCATTGACTAATGATACGATAACCATAACCTGCCAGGGACAGCCGGGATATTCTCCTGCGCTTACTATCTATGATGCCGATAGCAAGACAGTCTTTAGTGACGTGGTTATGTCCGAGAGTGAGCCGGGAATTTATACTTATGAATTTAAGGCTGATGATGCTTTCGAAGCGGGTAAGTCTTACTCCTTCGTTATTACCGAGTCGGTTACCGGCGGTTTAGTTTATGGTTCAGGATTAGTCGCGAAATATGAATGGACTACTGCCGCGTTTCCTGATCCGGTATTGCTCGGGGATACTATAATCATACAGTGCATGGGCTTGCCTAAAGTGGTACCGCTGCTTACGATTTACGACTGGGAAGGGAATATTATTGAAGATTCCCTGGTTATGGTTGAGAGTAGCACCAGAGCGGGATTCTATGAATATTCATTGAAAGCAGATTCAAGGTTTACAGGCGGTAAAGCCTACACTTATAATATTATCGAGGAGGAGAGCAGTACCCTGCTTACCGGCGCGGGAATGGTAGAGTCAATGAGTATTACTACTGTTGCCGGCCTTGCTGCTTCCGCTCCTCGGGCGGCAGCAGCAGCTAAAAAGGCGTTAGAGGCGATAAAAGCAATTGAGTCGGTTTTAATCAGCGGCGAAAGCATTAATATCGCGCTTACCTTAAAGAATCTTAAAGCATCCGTAGATTCGCTTCCCGATGCTATGGCTAAGGAGGGACCTTCCGCGACTATAACCCGGGCAATCAACGATATTTCTGACAGGATGAGGACCCTAGCCGGAGATGAAGGATATGATCTAAGTACGATATTGGAAGAAGCAATCGAAGAATCACCTACGCTGCGAAGAATACGTGAAAAAGCGGATTCAATAAATAGCAGTGTTGATGTTATGGGCCAAATAATGGAAACCAAGATGGGAGGATTGGAAGATCCGGTCGTAATTTTCGAATGATTCTTAATTGAAACTTAACTTCAAGAAAATTACACAAAACAAGCATTGCTTAAAATGTGTAATTTAGGCTTGAAAGGGTCAGGCAGGTATGAAAAAAAATAAAACATTTATTAAAAAATCCGTTTGTGTATTTTCTTTTTTCCTTTTGATGTCTGGTTTTGTCGGCCTTAGGCAAACAATAGCAGCCGAGAGCGTTACTTTTAAGGTTATCGTGCTTAATCCTTCCGCGACAAAAACGCAAACCACAGAGATTAAAAAGTATTTACCTCAAGAAGTAACTCCTAAAGATATTATAGATTTGGGGGGCCTTGAGTTGGAATATGATACCAATAAATCCCTTTACTATGTTTATAAAAAGCAAGTTGAACTTATCCCTAAAGAGATAAGTACTTTTGAAATAGAGGTAAGGGATATTTGGATTGTTTCAGAAGATAAGCTTTCTATTTTTTCCGACCGCGTGGATTCTATTCTTAGGAAGTTGGAAGATTCAGAGTATTATCAAAAGGCTAAAGATTTAGCCGATACGATTTATCCGCGTTTAAATGAAATCAGAACGCAACAGTCCGATGAATCACTTAGCCGCCAGCGGCATATCGGTGCTTATCGTGCGAGCTTAATTACCTTGGAAGAGATAGAGAAAGATGTTCTTAGAATGGAAAAGATTTTAGTTACTGCCGGGGGCCCACCCGCTCCTGAAATGCTGGCAGATAGCAAGATAAAGGCAGATGCTCCTTCAAAAACTATGACCTGGATAGTAATTTTTAGTATAATTGTTTTTAGCGGATTGCTTTCAGCGGTACTTTTTTTTACTTGGCATCGTCAGGCGCAAATTACCAAAGACTCACTTTTGCATGCTAAAGAATCCGCTTTTGGGGAAAAGCAAACAGAAAAAGAACCTAAATCCGACAAGCAAGAGGGCTGAAATATAAATGTTTCTAGACGTCTCTATTTTTAATCCTCAAAATATTGTATTTAAAGGTAAAGTAAAAAGTATCGTTGTGCCCGGAGAACAGGGGGTATTTGAGGTGGGGCCGTTTCATAAGCGTATTTTAAGCCGTCTTATTTCCGGGAAATTACTTATTGACGGAGAAGGACTTTTGATACGTAGAGGGATCATAAGAGTTGATCAAAATAAGGTAACAGTAATAATTGAGGAAGCTTGAACTACGGGCAGATTTTTCTAATAAAAAAATCTGGGTTAGATGAGTCGTAATGTAGCACTTATTGTAATTTTTGGAATATGCATTTTAGGGCCGTGCGCGGTGTTTGCCGCTACTAGTTTTGCCAGTATTAGGGCATTAGGCCGTAATCCCTCGGCAGCTCCTAAAATTTTTACAGCTATGATTATAGCGTTGGTATTGACCCAGATGGTGGCGTTTGCGGCAATGTTAATTGTTTTTCAGCTATTTTCCGCGCAATAAAGTTGTTGAGGCTTGGCCTCAACAGTAGGCGGCACAACTTTTTGTCGCGTAATTATTCATTTTATCTTGCATGCCGAATATGATATAATTAGAAAATAACATTTTATTTAAAAAAATGAGGTAATCTATGTTAATCGCGTCATTAATAATAATTCAAGTTTTTGTTTTTAGCGTGCTTATATATGTATTCAGGAAGATAATGACGAAAAATATCACGTCTGCCACTGATCATCTTGATCAATTAAATCATGATTACGAAAACAAGGAAATCGAATCTGCCAAGAAGTTGGAAGACGCGGAAAAGAAATCGGGTGAGATTTTAGCTCAGGCGCGCGGCGAGGCGGAAAAAATAAGGCTTGATGCCCGGAAGGAAATCACAAGCGAGCGGGATAAAATAATAAATCAGGCGCACATCCAAAGTGATGATCTTATTCAGCAGGCAGATAAGTCTCGTAAGAGTCTCATAGCGGAGATTGAGCAAAAAATAGCCGGTGAAGCGATTAAAAAAGCCTGTGAGTTGACGCGGGATTCCTTGCCGCTGGATTTTAAAAAATTGGCACAATCATATTGGATAGACGATTTGATTAAAAACGGATTTGATGAGCTTAAGGATTTGGCTGTCGGCGATGGGATACGAGAGGCAAAAGTTATTTCCGCGTTTCCTTTAAGTCAGGAAGTGCGTAAAAGCTTAGTTAAAAGATTAAAACTATTGTTAAAACGTGACATAAGTCTTAAAGAAGAGATAGATTCCTCGGTTATCGTCGGCATTATTGTAACTATCGGAAATTTAGTTCTAGATGGAAGTTTGAGTAATAAAATCCGTCAGCAAGCGAAAGATATCCAGGCTAAAGCAAGGATTAATGAATAAGACCAAACCAAAGAGAGGCAATAGCGATAGAAAGTTTGATGTTAAAGAGATCGGACATGTTGCGTCTGTGCGTAAATTCGTTATTATTGCCACGGGCCTTCCATATTGCGTAAATGGGCAAATAGTAGAGTTTGCTAGCGGTGTTTTAGGTTTGGTGCTTGGTTTTACGGAAGATAAAGTGCAGATTTTAGTCTTGGGTGATACCGGCGGTATTCGAGCCGGAGATGAGATATACAATAAAGGAAGATCTTTAAATCTTCCGGTGTCGGATGCTTTTATCGGGCGCATAGTAAACGGACTTTGTGAGGTGCAAGACGATCTCGGAGTCATTCGGGCGGATGAAACTCTTCCCGTATTTAAAGTAGCACCCGGTGTTATGGAGCGTGTTCCGTTGAAGGAGACGTTTGAGACGGGGGCTTTGCTTTTGGACGCGATCATACCTATCGCGAAAGGGCAGCGTCAGTTGATTATCGGAGATAGGCTTACCGGAAAAACTACAGTAGGTATAGATGCTATTTTGAATCAAAAAGGTAAAGATGTTATATGTATTTATTGTTGTATTGGAAAACCCTATTCCAGTCTTTTGAAAGTAGTGCGAACATTGATGGAAAAAGACGCATTAAGTTATACGGTAGTAGTAAGCGGTGTGGCTTCTTTGTCTACGGGGGAGCAGTATTTAGCGCCATATACGGCATGTATGCTGGGTGAATATTTTATGTCTAAGGGCAAGGATGTTTTTGTGGTTTTTGATGACCTGACCAAACATGCCTGGGTATACAGGCAAATATCACTACTGCTTGAGCGTGCTCCCGGGAGAGAAGCTTATCCGGGAGATATATTTTATATTCATTCGCAGTTAATGGAACGCGCGGGATACTTAAAGCCGGAATTAGGTGGTGGTTCAATGACATTTTTTCCTATTGTTGAGATTTTACAGGGAGATGTTACCGGGTATATATCGACTAATATTATTTCTATGACAGACGGCCAGTTATATTTTTCGACAGCACTTTTTAATAAGGGATTTAAGCCGGCTATTGATTTTGGGCTTTCGGTTTCCCGTATCGGCAATAAAGCGCAATGGAAGGCTATGCGGGAAGCAAGTAAAACATTAAGGCTGGATTACATTCAATATAAAGAACTTTTGCAGATGACGCAGTTGCGAACAACAGGGCTTTCCCAAGAGGCGGAACTTAGGCTGAAAAGAGGCGAGGCAATAAATCAGCTTATCATTCAGGATAAGAATAAACCGATTGCCGTGGAAGAGCAGATTGTTTATCTGAATGTTTTAAACCAGGGCATGCTGGATGTCTTGTCTGTTTCACAGATAAAACAATTCAAGCAAGATATCTTTAAGTTTATTTTAGCGCGCCAGAAGGATTTTTTCTCAGAGCTTAGAAAAACAAAGGAATTAAACGAAGATTTAAAAAATAAACTTAATGAACATCTCAGAGAGTATTTTAAGCAAAAGGTGTAAATAGAGATTTTGCCTAATGCGCACACTTGCGAAAATAAAAGAAGATTTAGATTTTAATAAAGGACTTTCGAGCCTGGTCGAAACTCTAAAGACAATAGCCGTATCGCAATATCGCGCGTTAGAGACAAAGATAGAAACCTATGAGGATTTTATCCGCGCAATCGATGGTTTTTTCGAAAATCTCGATATTACAAAAATCAACCATGCGTTTTTGAATTCTAAAAATAAGACACAGTTCGTAGTAGCAATTACTTCTGATAGCGGTTTTTTAGGCGGACTTAATATGCAGGTTATGAACGCGGCTTTTAGTGAGCTTGCTAAGAATTCCGGCAGGCTTGCTATTATTGGTGAGCGCGGTAAAATCTATGGGCGCGGCAGTGATATGTCGTTTGTCAGCTTTCCCGGGATTTCCGACGAGCAAAGATACGGGCAGGCGATGCAGTTAAGAGATTATATTGTCGATAAGGTTCTTTCGGGCGCGTTCGGCCGGGTAACGGTAGTTTATCCGCGTCCGGTTTCTTTTACGGTGCAAAGCGTGCATTCTTTTCAGCTTCTACCGTATTCGCCGCTTAAAAAAGATGCCTCTGCCTCTAATGATGTGCGCGATGTTATTATGGAGTCTGGCTCTGACGATATCACGGAGTATTTGGTATATTTATGGATGGGGCAGAAGATCTATGATATTTTTTGGTTAAGCCGTCTGGCGGAGTTCGCGGCACGTTATATACATCTTGAGGGAAGCCTTCAAAAATTGAAAGATATTGATAAAAAGGTAAAGCAGGAATACTTTCGTATCCGTCACGAACTTATTGACAGGACTATGCGTGAACTTTTCGCAGCAAGAGCAATTTATGCAAAATAATAACGATAAATCCGGCAAGGGGCGCGTAGTTTCAGTGCAGGGGCCTGTTGTAGATGTTAAGTTTACAAAGGCGGAAGATGTACCGAATATTTTCAATGTTATTAACACCTCCAATATCGATAATGAGGAGATTGTTTTAGAGGTCGCGGAGCATTTGCCCGGTAATATCGCGCGTTGTATCGCGATTAATTCTACTATAAATCTCCAGCGAAATGCCTTAGCTGTAAGTACAGGCGAGCCAATTAAAATACCGACCGGTGAGAATTTATGCGGCCGTATCATTAATGTGTTGGGTCACCCAATAGATCAAAAAGGCGATATCATTTGCGATGAGAAATTCCCCATTAGAAGGCCCCAAATGGGCAGCCGCATTAAGACTAAAAAAATCGGAAAGGAAGCTTTCGAGCCTATGGAAACGGGGATTAAGATAATTGATCTTCTTTTTCCTTTGGTGAAGGGTAGTAAAAACGGTATCTTAGGAGGCGCGGCACTGGGCAAGAGCATATTAACTCTTGAGATTATTGAGCATATTGTTAAGAAGCATCATGGTGCGTGTGTTTTTACCGGGGTAGGTGAACGTATCCGCGAGGGAAACGAGCTTTATTTTGAGCTTTCCAAGCACGGGGTTCTTTCTAAGACAATGATGGTTTTCGGGCAGATGAATGAGCCTCCCGGGGCTCGTTTTGGTGTGGCAATGACAGGTATTACTTTAGCAGAAGCAATTCAGCGCCGTAATCAGGATGTTTTGCTTTTTGTCGATAATATTTTTAGATATGTTCAGGCCGGAGCCGAAATATCTACGCTTTTAGGCCGGGTTCCTTCTGAAACAGGATATCAGCCGACATTGATTTCTGAGGCAAGCGAATTTCATGAAAGGATACGAACTTCGTCTGATGTTGGAGGTTCGATTACGTCAATTGAAGCTGTTTATGTGCCGGCAGATGATTTGACTGATCCGGCAGTTGTGGCGCTTTTTAGTTTTTTAGATTCCGTCATGGTTCTTTCGCGTGAGCGGGTGCAGCTTGGCCTTTATCCGGCAATTGATCCTCTGCTTTCATCGAGCGCTAATTTAGATGTGGATATAGTGGGCAAGAGGCATTTTGAAACCGCGCAAGAAGTAATTAAGGCGTTTAATCGATACGAAGAGTTAAGGCGTATTGTTTTAGTTATCGGTATAGACGAATTATCTACGGCCGATCGCATGATTTATGAACGCGCGAGAAAACTTCAGAATTTTCTTACTCAGCCGTTTTTTGTAGCTGAGGCCTATACCGGGAAAAAGGGCGAATATGTAAATACAGAGCAGACTATTCAAGGGTGTGAAAAAATTTTATCGGGAAAATTTGACAAGAGGCCGGAAGAAGAATTCTATCTTATAGGCGCCTTAGTTTCATGAAAAAAGAACAGAAGCAACTGGGTGAGGTTTTAATCGCAAAGGGTTTGATAACTCAAGAGCAATTAAACGGAGCGCTAGCCGAGCAAAAGAGAACTGATGAATTCTTAGGCGCATTATTATTAAAAAGAAGAGCAATTAAAGAAAAGGATCTATTGATTGTGCTCTCGGAACAATTCGGCATTCCCTATGTGAGCATGAAAGATAAATATATTGACTGGAAGTTTGTTGGTAAATTTGATCCTTCATTGATTTTAGATTTTAAATGTTTTCCCGCGCATCGGGATAATTATTCGGTAACCATGGCTGTAATTAATCCTTTAGACGTCTGGATGCTGAAAAAGGCTGAAATGGCCGCGGGAGGACTTAAACTAAATTTGGTTTTGGTATCTTGCAGCGACATGAATGAGCTTGTTCGCAGGTATAGTGAGTACAGCCGCGCGAAGTATATTTAAAAGATGATTAATAAATACGATAAAATTTTATACGAGGCATTAATTGAGTCAGGATTGGCTTCGAAAGAAGTATTGGATTCGGTTGTAACGGAAGTTGAGTTTTCCGAGCTTACCTTAAATAATGTTTTGATTAAAAAGCAAATAGTTGTTGAGCGGGATATCTTAGAAATACTGGCGAAGAAATTAAAGTTAAAATATACGGATTTAAGAACAGCTTCTATAGATAAGTCGGTTATCAGTAAAATTCCCATAAAAGTCGCTTCTTATTATAGTTTTTTGCCGCTTGCAATTAAGGCTAATATTTTGACCATAGCAGTCTCATATCCGTTGGATATAAAGACAAAAGATGAGATACGTATGCAGCTTGGTTATAATATTGAAATAGTCCTTTGCCGTCAGTATGATATTTTGGAGGGGCTTAGGAAGTATTATGGCTCAACGGCTGCCATACTTGATAAAATTACGTCTGAAGGCGTTGAAGCAGTGCCGGAAGTTACCCATAAAGGTCGCGGAAAAATTGAGGATATCGAAAAGGTAGCGGGAGCAGCTTCGGTAATAAAACTTGTTAATCAGATAATCTCAGATGCCTATAAGAAACGCGCTACCGATATTCATATTGAACCGTATCGGGGAGGAGTTGCTTTGCGTTATCGCATAGACGGCGTACTTCTTGATGTAAAAGCCTCTGATGAGCTGGCTAGTTTTTTGAGCGCGATTATTTCACGTATTAAGGTTATGTGCAGGTTAAATATTGTTGAACGGCGTCTTCCGCAAGATGGCAGGACTTCGGTTAGAATTCAGGATAAAGTACTTGATCTGAGAATCTCTACTATGCCTACGCCTTTCGGCGAAAGTGTCGTAATAAGAATACTTCCCACCCAGATGCTGCATAGCCTGGAAAAGCTGGGTTTACAGAAAATAGATCTGGATGTTTTCGAAAAACTAATTCAAGAACCTCACGGCATTATTTTTGTTACCGGTCCCACAGGATCAGGTAAGACTACGACTTTATATGCCTGCTTAAGCAAGATCAATACCAAGGATCGTAAAATTATTACCATAGAAGATCCCATTGAGTGCGAGATGACAGGGGTAACGCAGATACAGGTTATGCCGGAGATTGGTTTGGATTTTGCGCGGGGCCTGCGTAGTGTTCTAAGGCACGATCCTGATATAATGATGATTGGAGAAGTAAGAGATTTAGAAACCGCGGAAATTGCCATACGCGTTGCCTTAACCGGCCATCTTGTTTTCTCGACTCTGCATACTAATGACGCGGCTAGCGGTATCGCGAGGCTTCTTGATATAGGGCTGGAACCTTATTTAGTTGCCTCCAGTGTAGAAGCCTTTATCGCGCAGCGTCTATTGCGCGTTATTTGTCCGCATTGTAAATATGAGGATAAGGACGCGGCAGTTGAACTTAAAAAGCAGATTGCTCAAGAGCTTGGATTAAAGTCTGAAAGTAAAGTAAAGATTTTTCGCGGTAAAGGATGCGAAACGTGCAATTTTAGCGGTTTTTTTGGCCGGACATCCGTATATGAGATTTTATTGATTGATGATTCGATAAAGGATCTGGTTATTAAACGTGTTTCTACAAATCAAATAAAAAATCTCGCTATACAAAGAGGTATGCGTACTTTGCGTCATGACGGTTGGGCCAAGGTGATTTCAGGAGTCACCACCCCTGAAGAGGTTATGCGATTGACCCCGTCCGATACTTCTTTATTAACATCGGATAACCGGCAGGCAGCCGTTAATACATTACAATTTGAACAAGATTATCCGTCTGAAGCGGAAAAAATAGAAATAGACGGAAAAAAAGGAGAAAATAACCTCGATGCGCTAGAGCAGCGAAAACCGGATTTAAGTTTTTTAGATAAGAGGGTTTTTTCTCGCTTGGATTCTACGATAAACATAAGCTACAGGGTTTTTCGCACAAAACTAGAGGTATCTAAACGTGATGATGCCCCCGAACACTTTAGCGTTACGAAGGATATAAGCGCGGGGGGAGTTTTATTCATTGCGGATGAGCCGTATGCCTTAGGCTCCTTTTTGGAATTAAAGATTGAACTACTTGATCGCAAGGCGCCCATAGAGTGTTTGGCCAGAATAGTCAGAGCTACTGAAAACACTCTTGGCGAGAGGTATGAAATCGCGGCCTGTTTTTTAGATTTGACTAGTAGCGAGAGAAATAGAATCAATAAAATATGTAAAAGCGGTTAACTAAAAACCTTCCGGACGCGTTTTAAAAAGGAGGGGTTTGAGAGGATGTTATGCCAATATATAAATATCGCGCGAAAAAAGGGCCGGAAGATATAAAAGAAGGAGAACTTGAGGCTCAATCAGAGCATGATGCGATTGAAAAGATTCACCAGATGGGTTACCTTCCTATCCGCGTAAAGGAATTTACCGATTCCGGTCAGGGTGCGGTATCCTCTAAAAGGACGCGTTCGGGTAAAGTGAAATTTAAGGATGTTGCTATTTTTAGCCGGCAGTTAGCAAGTCTTCTAAAATCCGGCGTGCCTATTCTGGATGCCTTGGACATAATTTCTGAGCAGATAGAAAGCAGTAATTTTAAAAGTATTATAGTTGATATACATAATTCCATAAAAGAGGGACTTGAGTTTTCCGCGGCACTTAATAAATATCCCCGGGTTTTTTCTAATCTTTATATTGCTATTGTTCGTACCGGAGAAGATACTGGTTCGCTTGATGCGTCTTTATTGCGGGTCGCGGATTATCGCACGAAACAAGAAGAGGTGCTTTCCCGTTTTCGGATGGCTTTGGTTTATCCTGTGCTTATGGGTATAGTAGGAGTGGCAACCGTAATATTTATGCTTGTTTTTGTGATGCCTCGCCTTACAGGAATATTCTCTAGTATGGGGCAAAATTTACCTTTACCTACGCAGCTGCTGATTGCGATAAGCGAGGGTTTACGGCGATGGTGGTTTTGGATAGTTATAATTTTAACGGCCTTTGTTTTAACAGTAGCGCGTTTTGTTAAAACAAAATCCGGAAAGGCGCATATGAGTTTGATTCAATTGCATTTTCCCGTATTCGGAAAGTTTATTCTTAAGGCAGAGCTTGCCCGTTTTAGCCGTACCTTAGAGCTTCTCTTAAAGAGCGGCATTGATGCGTTAAGTGCGATTCATGTGTCTATACCCGTATTGGATAATGAGGTTTTAAAAGGCGTAATAGATAAGAGTTGTAAAGAATTAGAGCATGGGGGTTCATTCGGCAGGAGCCTTAAAAGTTCAAAATTAATTCCGGCTTTTATGAGTAATCTTATCATAGTAGGGGAGGAATCAGGTAGATTGCAGGAGTCCTTAGCAGAGGTGGCCACGAGCTATGAACGCGACACTGAAGAGCAGATGCGGGTGATGTTTTCTTTGTTAGAGCCGCTAATGATTTTGGTAATCGGCCTTATTGTGGGTTTTATTGTAGTAGCGATGCTGCTTCCGGTGTTTGAGATTAATGTAATGGCGAGATAAAAAATGTTAGGATATGGAAAATTAGACCCGGAATTTGGGTTAAAATCCGACAGAAGGATGAAAAAAATCAATTTTCCGAAGGTCATTTTTTTAATTTTGACTTTTTGTTTTTTGTCCTTTAAAATATTGCTTGCTATTGATTGGCAGCAATCAGGCAGCGAGCATTTTATTGTTTATCATGCTGGTGATGGAAAATTCGCGAAAGAAATACTGAATAAATCGGAAAAGTATTATTTGACGATTGCTAAAAATTTAGGGTATCCCAGATATTCAGAGTTTTGGTTGTGGGATAATAGGGTGAAAATTTATATGTATCCGGATCAGGGTTCTTTTCTAAAGGCAACCGGGCAACCCGAGTGGTCCGAGGGTATGGCTAGTTATACGGATAAGTTTATTGCAAGCCATGTTTTCAGTAAGGAATTTATTGAATCTGTTCTTCCTCATGAAGTAGCACATTTGATATTTCGTGATTTCGTAGGCTTTAAAGGGGAGATACCTTTATGGCTGGATGAAGGTGTCGCGCAGTGGTCAGAAGAGGTAAAGAGAGTTAAAATGAGAAAGCTGGCCATGCAGTTTTACTCGGAGGATAAGCTGCTTTCCATAGATGATTTAATGACGTTGGATGTCAGGCGCCTTAAAGATATAGAGCGGGTTTATATTCGCGCTATACGCACGAGGAAGGGGGCGGATGGAGTTTTATTTTTAGATGCCAATACACTAGTCAGTACGTATTATCTGCAGTCTGTTTCTGTGGTGGAATTTTTAATTCAGAGATACGGAACAGATAGATTCATTCATTTTTGCCGTCAACTACGCGACGGGAAATCACTGGAAGAAGCATTCAGATTTGCTTATCCGTCTTATATACGAAATTTGAGAGATTTAGAAGATAGATGGCGGGAATACTTAGAGAGTGAGTTGCAAGAGGCGGGGATAGAGAGAGAATAAATAATTATCAGAATATGGAGGGGGCAATGATTAATTTTAGAAGATCGGTAAAGAAAATCACGCGGATAATAGGGTTTACCCCGTTAGAGATAGGTCGTCGAAGACGACCGACAGACACCTTCGGTACCTTATCTCTAACGGGGTTTACTCTTATTGAGCTTATGCTTGTGGTTGTGATTATCGGGGCATTGGCAGCTATGGTATTACCAAGGCTTACCGGAAGGAGTGAGCAGGCAAGAATTGCCGCGGTTAAGACTGATATTCAGGCGAACATTGCTACAGCGTTAAAACTTTATGAGTTAGATAATGGTAATTTTCCCTCGACATCGGAGGGCCTGGCGGCATTGCTTAGTAAATCTAGCTCGGCTATCAACTGGAACGGTCCATATTTAGAGAAAAGACCTATAGATGCCTGGGGTAGAGAATATAAATATAAATCTCCGGGGGAACATAGGACTGATTATGATCTTTATTCATTAGGGAAAGATGGCGCAGAAGGCACAGATGATATTACGAATTGGGAATAAAAAAACGGCCGGAGGATTTACCCCGTTAGACCCTTCCTTCAAAGGAACAGGTAAGGTCTATCCTTCTGGATTAGAGATAACGACCGAAGTATTTACGCGGCAATTCAATGTTTAAGAGATTTAGACGGTTATTAAAAGATTTTATCGTCAATAGACGTCCCGCTAAGGCGGGACTATCTCTAACGGGGTTTACGCTTTTCGAGGTAATGATCGCAGCGATGGTTTTATTGTTGGGGGTCGTATTAATACACGAAACATTTTTGTCATCACTGGATTTACACAATTATTACGTTAACTATTTGAATCTCGCTAGCTGGGCAGATGAGAAAATTTGGCAGACTCAGGATGATTTAGAGCATTTAGGGCCAGGCGCGAATATATTAAGGAACGGTAAGTTTGAAGATCGCAATAGAACATTCAATTGGGATTTATCCTTTAATCTAGTAGATGATGAAGATATGTATAGTATGTATGAGATAAATCTGGAAATTACCTGGCAGGAAGGTAAGCGGCAGGTAAAAGTTTCGCGTAACGCCTACGCGATATATGACGCGACAAATATATAATAAGAGAGAAATTACCGATGCCGGTTTATAGAAAATATCGTAAGAGGCTTTTATCGGGTTTTACCCCGTTAGAGATAATAACTAAAGTATTTACGCGGCAATTCAATGTTTATGAAGCATAGAGGATTATTAAAAAGGTTTTCTGTTACGGACGTCCCGCCAAAGGCGGGACTATCTCTAACGGGGTTTACATTGGTCGAAGTGCTTATTGTGGCGGCTATATTACCGTTTATATCTTTTGCTCTGTATACAACTTTTAGTAATGGTGTTGAGATTCGTAACAGAATGAACGAGCAGTCTAAAGAAGAGGATTTGAGTATTTTTTTTGATAAATTTACAACTAGCCTGCGAAACAGTTTTGGATTTTCCGGACTTACGTTTTCCGGTAAAGAAGATGTACTAATATTTACGACTTTTATAAATAGCAAAACTTTAAATAAGAAAACCGTAGGAGAAATGATTTATAATTATGACGCGTTAAGGGGTGTTGTAATCAGGGAAGAAAGAGATTTTACTCAGATTTATGAACAGCGTCCAGGGGTAATTACGCAGCCGCTTTCGAATATCGAAAGTTTAAAATTTAGTTACTATTTTTATGATAAAGAAATGGCTGAATATGTTTGGCAGGACGAGTGGAAAAACGAGCAGCTGCCTCTTGCGGTGCGAATTAAATTAGCTTTTAAAGATGATTTACAAAAAAACGAGTTTATTAGAACTGTTAGGATTCCGGTTGGCGGATAATATTAAAAAAAAGAGGGGTAGTATCTTAATAATTGCTCTTTGGTCCCTTTGTTTGCTAAGTATATTCGCGGTAGTTTTAGGCTCCGGCGTCAGGCAGAAAATTAGTTTGGCACACAGGATTGATGAAAGAAGCAAGTTGCGTCTTATAGCGGAAGCGGGTGTTAAGCGCGCGATCACTGAATTAAGGAAAGCATCGGAGGATACCCCCGATAGTTTAAGTGATAACTGGCGCAATAGTAAGAGTATATTTAAAAAGGTTAGAGTTGGGGAGGGGACGTTTAGCGTTTCTTATGAATATTTCAATGATGATACAAAAGTAACAGAACTTCGCTATGGAATTGTTGACGAGGAAAGCAAGATTAATATAAATACGGCGTCTAGTGCGGTTTTAAGGCGGTTGTTCCGAATTATTTTTGAGTTTGACGCGACAGGCGCTCAAGAGTTGGCGGCGTCAATCATTGATTGGCGTGATAGCGATAGCGAATTGTCTATACCATTAGGCAGCGCGGAAGATAGAGATTATAGGAACTCGCAATTTCCTTACGAAGCAAAAGATGCTGAATTTGAAGTTGTTGAAGAACTTCTTTTAGTTAATGGTATGACAGTGGATTTATTCGAACGCCTAAAAAATTATATTACTATCTACGGTAGCGGTAATATTAATATTAATACGGCGTCAAGCGGCATCTTGTCGGTTTTGGGCCTGCGGAAATATATCGTTGATAGAATTATTCTTTTTCGCCAGGGGGATGATGGGATTACGGGCACAAACGATGATAATATTTTTGATGCCGTATCGTCAATAGTCCCGGTATTAAGCGGAATTTTTGAGTTTAGTGAATCTGAGATAGCGGAATTAAATGCGATTTCAGATCAAAATTTAACTACGAATTCCAGTAATTTTACGATTGAGTCTACGGCAAGGTTAGAAAATAAAAAGGGCAAGCATCAAGTGCGCTGCGTAGTTGATGAAAGAGGGAAGATATTATACTGGCGGGAGCTGTAATAATTTTTATGGTACTAGGAAAGTATACCCTTACGGGCACAGGTAAAGCACTTTCCTATACCACTGAAAATCGTATAAGGTTATCAGCCGAAGGCGATTTTCTTGGGGGTTTTTAGCTTATGTTCGCAATAGACATGAAAAGAATAGGTTCAATATTCGGCCTTGGTAAGAGAACCATCGCGGTCATAGATTTTGATGAAAATTCTTTAAAAACAGCTTATGCCAAGGTATCTAAGGGTGCCCTTGATGACCTTATTTTTTCAACAAAAAATATAAAAAGCGCGAACGATAACGATATATCGGAAGCGATACGAATTGAATTTAGTGAACAAAAAATAAATCCCGCGGTTGTTTTAAGTATCGTACCCTCGCATTTAGTTATTACCAAGAATATTGAGATACCGTCGCGTGACCCCGGCGAGATAAAAGAAATTATAAGTTTGCAGGCGGGAAGACATACTCCTTATTCGCGCGAAGAAATAATTATTGATTATGTTGATATCGGAGCTTATAAGCATAATTATACGAAAGTGTTGCTTGTAATTGTGCCGCGCAATGTAATAAAAAGGCAGTTTGAGATATTTCGTAATGCCGGCATTCATTTAGATAAAGTGCTTTTTGCCGCGGAGAGCATCGGGCAGTTTATTTCAAAAGTGTCAAAATCGGACGCGCGGGATTTTCCGGTAAGTGTTGTACATATTAGCGAAGATTTTACGGATTTTACGGTTATTTTCAAAGAAAAGGTGATGTATTTTCGAAATATACCCATAGGCGCCTTACATTTAACAAAAGAAAAGGAATATTACGCGTTAAGATTTACCGAAGAGATAAAAAATTCTTTGGAAGCCTATGAATCGGATAGTATCGAAAAAATGCCGAACAGGATTATTCTGACCGGGTTAATAGATGAAGCTATGCGGCTGGAATCCAGCCTGAATGAATCTTTGCGTATTCCTGTAAGCAATTTGTTTTATCTTAATTTCTTACCCATAGGAACAAGGGCCTCTAGCCTGGAGCCGCTTGTTCGAACGAGGTCATTTTTGCATATTATTGCTCCGCTTTTGACTTTTGACAATATTAAGTTAGGACTTATTCCGGAAGAGATAAAACTAAAGCGCGCATTTCAAGAAAAAAGTAAAGATATCATCAAGGCAGGAATTTTTATCATTACAATTTTTGTTTTGATATGCAGCTTGTTAATAAGTAAAGTTTATTTTAAAAACAGCTATTTAAAGAGATTAAAAACAATATATGGTCCGCAGTCGAAAGAAGTTTTGACCCTAGAGCGCGATTTTACAAGAATTCAAGTAATAAAGAATGTTTTGTCAGCTCGCGGTTATTCTTTAGAAGTTTTGGGCGAGCTTTATATTATTCTGCCGCAAAATATATTATTATCTGATATTAAATTTGACTCGCAAGGTAAATTTTCCATAAAGGGCATAGCTAAATCCATGGCGGCAGTGTTTTCATTTGTTGAGGATATGGAAAAGTCAGATTATTTTACTGACGTCAAGAATCGTTATACGACAAAGCGTAAGCTGGAAACCGGGGATGTGGCAGATTTCGAGATAGTATGTCTGCTCAGTAAAAAGTTTAATTAAAAAATGATGAATATTCAGTCAATTTATAAGATTTTATCAGGCCTATCTAAGCGCGAAAAATTTATTTTTTATGGAGCTATATTTTTCATCTCGCTTACATTCTTGGATCGCCTGGCAATAAGTCCGATTTTATCCAATATGCAGGAAGTGAATACGGAAATTAAGGAGAAAGAGTCGGGTATTGGACGGAATCTGCATATATTGGCTTATAAAGAAAAAATATTGAAAGAAAGCCGGAAGTACGCGCATTTTTTCGGCGTAGTTGAATCCGAAGATGAAGAGATGGCTTCTTTGCTGAAGGAAATTGAAAGCCTGGCAAATAAGGCTTCAGTTTATCTTGTAGACATAAAGCCCGGCGGGGTAGAGCCGGAACAGGAATATTATAAGTATTTTGTTAAGTTGACATGCGAATCCCAGATGGAGCAATTGATTGATTTTATGTACTTTATCGAGAGTTCGGATAATTTACTTTTTATTGATAAATATAGAATAAGCCCTAAATCACGGGGATCAAGTGTGGCGGTATGCAGCATATCTGTATTTAAAATTGCAGTGCCGTAATTTAAGGAAAGAAAAAAAGAAATGAAGCCTGTCTCGACCATAAAGCATTTTAAAAAAATTTCCATTACCGCTAAGTTCATTTTATGGTTTTTGTTTATTGCTTCGGTGCCTTTATCAATAGCCACCTACATAAGTTATAACAGCGCCAGATTAGTTTTAGAAGAGGAGGTATCAAATAGTCTGCTTGCTGTCGCGGAGAATAAATCTAACCAGGTTAAAGTATATCTTGATAAAATGAAAGAAGACGTGCTTAGATTGTCGCATATGTCGGATACGGTTACGCTTATTGAAGAATTTGATCAGGCCTTTGATAAGGGGGTTGAAAGCGAAGAATATATAGCTGTTGAACGGGAATACAAGCCGTTTTTAACATATTATCAGAAATCATCCGGATATGACGATCTTTTTATAATTCGTCCATATGGTGACATAATATTTTCTGTAAACCAGAGCAAGATTCACGGGTCGATTTACGCGGGTAAATATAAAGATTCTCAACTTTCGAAAGTCTTCATGCGAGTGAATATATCGCATGAACTGGAAATATCCGATCTCCAATATTATCCCAAGATTAATCAAGGGGCTTTTTTTATTGCCGTGCCGGTTTTTAAAGGAGGGGATATTATTGGGATCATTGCCGCGCAAATGGGCAATACGGGAGTAAGTTCCTTAGTTAAAGATTATACGGGTTTAGGCCGGACCGGCGAGACAATTATAGCAGTAAGGCTGGGTAATGAAGCGGTGTTTATTACTCCTTTGAGATTTGATGAGCATGCCGCGTTCACAAAAAGAGAAGTTATCGGCTCCGATAATAGTCAGCATATACAAAAAGCTCTTTTGGGCGAAAGCGGTTCGGGCATTACCGTTGATTATCGAGGCAGGGAAGTTTTGTCCGCATGGAAACATGTACCTTCTTTTAGATGGGCAATAGCGGTAAAGATGGATACAGCTGAAGTTTTTGCATCAGCCGATAAGCTGCGAAAAACGTTATTATTGATTAGTTTAATACTTTTATTCATAGTTGTAATCGCAGCTATTCTTATCGCGCGTTCTATTTCCGGTCCGATTAAAGAACTAACACGGATTTCCGGCATAATTGCTAATGGCGAGCTTTCTGTGAGGGCCGAGATTAGCGCAAAAGATGAGATTGGGGAGTTGGCGCATTCTTTTAACCAAATGACAGACAACTTAATCAAAGCCAAGGCTAATGTAGAAGAGAAAAAATCGGAGCTTGAAGAACAGAAAAAACTGCTGGAAGAGGCTAATAAGGAGCTGGATAGTTTTGTTTATACGGCAAGCCACGATTTACGGGCCCCGCTAAGGGGAATTACGGCTTTCGCGAATTTTCTTAAAGAGGATTACATAAATAAGTTCGATGAAGATGGCAAAGAATGTTTAAGAGAGATTAGTGAGGGTACGCATCGCATGAATAAGCTAATTGATGACCTGCTTGCGCTGTCACGAATTTCGAGAATTAAGAATCCTTATGAAGACGTTGATATTAACGCGACAATAAATGAAGTAAAAGAGCGTATCGATTTTGATATTAAAACGCATAATGTTCGCTTGGTTGTCCAGGCGGATATTCCGATTGTTAAATGTGATCGCATTAAAATAACGGAAGTTTTTTTGAACTTGATCAATAATGCGGTAAAATTTTCTTCCAAGAACAACAAGGAGAATCCCAGAGTAGAGGTTAATTATGCGGATAATGACGATTTTCACAAGTTTTCCGTCAAAGATAATGGTATTGGTATTGCCTCTGAGCATCATCACAAGGTTTTTAGTATTTTTCAGCGTCTACATACAGCAAAAGAATATGAGGGCACAGGCGCCGGATTGAGTATTGTCAAAAGAGTTATCGATGATCACGGTGGTAACATCTGGATTGATTCCAGTCCCGGTAAAGGCGCCACATTTTATTTTACAATACCGAAGATTCTGAGTAAAGGTGGGAAAGATAAAAAAAAGATTATTGATGAGGACATTTAATCTATCCCACCTCGTAAAATGTGCCAAAATTCTATTTTACAATTTTGACACACTCGGTGGGACAATTCAGCCATACAATTTATGTCAGTTTTTTGACTTCCATAAATTGTGGCTTCATTGAAGGAGATGAAAATGAGCGATGAAACAATTTTGATAATTGATGATAGTGAAACGGACAGAAAGATATTTAGCCGATTTCTTAAGAAGGCCGGATATGAAAAAATTATTACGGCTGAGACCGGAGAAGAAGGGATTAAGAAAGCAAAGTTGAAAAATCCGGATTTAGTAATTACAGATACTATGCTGCCCGGCATTAACGGTTTTGAGGTTTGCCGTCAGCTTCGTAAGAATTTCGGTTCGCATAAGCCTAAGATTATTATCTGTACCGGTTCAATTGCTGCCGTCGATGCGATAGAGGCCAGGAGAGCCGGCGCGAATGATTACTGTGTTAAGACCAGCGACGCCGCGCCATTGCTCGAGACGGTTAAGCGTCTGCTGTAAGGTGTTATTTTAAACATTACCTGATATGAAAAAAACCAAAATGAATATAGTGCTTATCGGCGCCCGTGATATGACGGTAAAGTTTCGTGAGTTATTTTCTGAAAGCAAAATAATAAATATTCTAGGCGTTTTGGACCTAAAACAGGATACTAAGGATATAAATACTGTTGTTGAAAAAATATCAGGCGGCAGGAGAGTGGATTCAGTAGTAAATATTTCCGGGGATGATAAAATACAGCAAAGGCTGCTTAAAATAAAGTCATTGGATAGGACTTTATTGAGTAATCATGGTGCCGGATTACTGCGGGAAATCTTTAATCGTTATGTTTTGCTTAAAGATAGCCTTAAAAAAGCCGAAGAAGAGTTAGACGTGCAGACCTGGGGGCTTGGTAAGACAAATGAGTCTATACGTATTCTCTATAAAGAGCTGGACAAGAAAAATCAAGAGCTTAAAAGACTGGATAAAGTAAAGTCGGACTTTATCTTTATTGTTTCCCATGAGTTGCGAACGCCGCTTTCTACAATGAATGAAGCTATAGGCCTGATCATAGATGAAATAACAGGGAAAATAAATCAACAACAAAAAAGCATTCTTATCATCGCGAGGCAAAATCTAGAGAGATTAACCCGCTTGATTAACAACTTGCTTGATATATCCAAGATTGAAGCAGGGAATATAGCTCTTAAGAAAAAAGCGGTTGATGTTAAGGATATAGTTAAAGAGGTGGTTTATTTCTTTGAGCCTAAGGCGAAAAGTCAAGGCTTAGAGCTCAAAGCAAATGTTCCAAAAGAAAAAATTGAAATCTATGCCGATAAGGATAAGATTACGCAGGTTTTTACTAACTTAGTAAATAACGCGTTGAAATTTACGAAAGAAGGTTTTGTGCAGATTGATGTATGCCAACAGGCAGCGAAGATTGAATGTGCTGTTTTAGATACCGGGATAGGTATTTCAAAGGATGATTTACCGAGGATATTTGGTAAATTTCAGCAGTTTGGACGTATTGAAGGAGAAGGAGAAAAAGGGACCGGTCTTGGTTTGGCGATTAGCAAAGGAGTGATTGAGGCCCATGGCGGTAGTATTCGGGTTGATAGTGAGCTTGGTAAATGGACTAAGATTTCTTTTCTTCTTCCCAGGTATAGTACTGAGCTTGTATTTCGACAAGCTCTTGATGATGCGGTTTATTCAGCACTGGAAAGTCAAATATCAGCCTTTATTATAGTAGTGCGTATGGACGATTTTCTAAAAATGTTTAATAAACTCGGGCAGCAGGTAACGCAATTAATGACGCGGGTTGAGCAGTTGATAAAGTCATCTTTATATAGGCGCAGCGATTTAGTTGTAAGCCACTTTGATGAGATCGCGGTATTCTTATCGGATGTCGATAAAAAAGATGTTTTGGCTATTTCGGATCGTTTTAAGGAGGTCATACAAAAATTTATAGCCGAGGAAAAATTAGAAAAAGATATAACTTTTAGTTTAGGTATGGCACTTTGCAGTGAAGGTGAAGATGCGGACAGTTTACTAAGAAGATCCAGGGTTAATTTGATATAGAGCTTATTTAAATAAAACTGGAGTATTTATATAAAAACAAGGCTGGTTGAGCTTTAACCCGGAGGGAAAAAATGAAAAGAAGATTCCTTATTTTTTTGAGTTTATTGTTATTATGTAATTTTAATCTCTATGCTTTTGAAAATCCATTTTTGATAATGAGGGACAATTTTTTTAGGGAGGCGCAAGAATTAAAACCCTTACTTGTTAAATCCAACGACGTAGTTTTAATAAGCAGCATGTGGGATTCATGCATTATGACGACTACGCAGTTAGATGCCTATTTTCATATGATAAATATTTTCAACGCCATAGATAAAGATGATTTGAATGAGGATGTTTTTATCAGTCTTACGGGATGGCTGCGGGCAATAAAACGGACGAATGATCTGAATATTAAGGGTTTGAATACAGTCTCTTCCGTAAGCGATGCTCTCACGCAAATACACATAAAAAAGCTTAAAGGGTATTTTAGCGATTTAAATAAGCAGGTGAGCATTGAATTAGATAGGATCTCCTTGTTTGAAAAAGCCGTAACTGCTGAGAAGAATAAGTAATTATAGAGTAAAACAATGCAATTTAAATTATCCACAAAAATAGTTTCTATAATTGGTTTTGTTCTTCTTGTTAGCCTGACTGTGATCTTAGGATATATTGCTAAGTCAGAGATAAATATTTTATTAGAGAAAACATACTCTGAGGCAGAAGGCATAAATAGGAGATTGTTTGATTCATTGGTAGCGGTTATGGCTTTGGGTATTTCGGATCCTGAAGCGATATATAGCATAATAGAGGAAATAAGAATAAAAGAAAAGGATAGTGGAAGCAATGTTTTGGATATTAGGCTAATTAATTCTCCGGATATAACGCGGACATTTAAAGATCCGGAGATAGCCAGGCTATATAGTTCTCGTGAAGTGGAATTTCCCCGGGATGAGATAGAAAAAAGGGCTCTTTCCGGAGAACCTTTCCAGAGTGAGACGACTGTAAATATAAAGGGTAAAGATTTACGGGTGATAAGATATATTACTCCGGTTAAGGCGCGAGAAAGTTGTCTTTCCTGTCACAAGATAGAATTAGGTAAAACCATGGCCGCCGTTTCGTCGGTTATCTCTGTAGAATCAGACTACAGCCTTATCAAAAAAAGGATAATTTATCTTATTTTATTGTTTACTTTGGGGGTCATATTTAGTTTAGCGGCGGTTTGGTTTTTTTTGCGCCGTATGGTAGTAAAACCTGTCTTAGAATTATCGCAGGTAACCCGGGCTATAGCAAAATATGGAGATTTGTCTGTAGTGATAGAGGAGAAATCAGATGACGAAATAGGCCAGCTGGCTAAATCTTTCAACAAAATGACTCAAGATTTAAAGATCTCTCGGAGAAAATTAGAACAGGCAAACGCGGAGTTAGAGGATAGGGTTAAACAGAGGACAGAGGATTTAGAGGAGGCAAAGGAGCTAACCGAAAGAATAACCGAGGGTATTGATGAAGGGATAATGCTTATAGATAGAGATTTTAAGATACTCTGGGCAAATAAGAAAATATTAGAGCTCAACGGCCTTAGAGAGGAAGAGGTGGTGGGCAACTCCTGCTATAAGGTTACCCACCACCTTGATGAACCCTGTAAATCTGATACCTGTCCTGTCATCGGGGCCCTAAAAACAGGAAAACCAGTTTCCATAATGCATACCCATTTTGACAAAGAAGGCAACAAATTCTATGCCGAGATAAGCGTCTATCCTTTAAGAAATGAAAAAGGAGAGCTAACCCAGTTTATCCATATAACCAGAGATGTTACACAAAAGATAAAGATGGTTGAAGAGTTAAAAGCAGCCAAGCAGAATATTGAAGAGTATAGCCAAATGCTGGAGAAGCGGGTAGAGGAGAGAACCGTAGATTTAAAAAAGAGTATGGATGAATCAGAAAAACAAAGGCAAGCTGTATTAAATATCTTTGAAGATGCGGACCGGACACATAAGGAATTAATCAAAGTAAACAAAGAATTAAAGAGCACTCAATTTCAGCTTATCCAATCAGAAAAGCTAAAAGCTATAGGGCAGCTGGCAAGCGGAGTGGCCCATGAAGTTAAGAATCCTTTGGGAATATTACTTCAAAATGTTAATTATTTAGAAAAGAATCTTTCCGTTAATAAGGAAAGATCAGAGATTCTTCTTATGATGAAGCGCAATATTAAAAGGGCCGATGACATAGTGCGGTCCTTGGTTGATTTTTCACGCCAGTCCCCGGTGAACCGTACGCCGGAAGATATAAAGTCCGTAATAGAGGAATCTTTGCTTTTATCTACACAACGGTTTAAAGATAAAGAGTTTACTATCAATAAAGATATGCCGGATAATTTACCCCGTATTTTAATAGACAGAAGAAAGATAGAACAGGTATTTATCAATATATTCATTAATGCCTTTCAGTCTTTAGGTGATAGCGGGTCCGTATTTATCCGTACGTATTCGAAGAAGCTAGCGTTTGGCGATAAGGATATGGGTAGAAGAGTAAATGATAAATTTAGGCCGGGGGAAAAAGTTATAATTGTCGAAGTTGTTGATACGGGTGTGGGTATATCAAAGGAAAATATTGCCAGGGTGTTCGACGCGTTTTTCACTACAAAAGGCCCTCGTGAAGGAGTCGGTTTAGGTTTGGCAGTTACTAAGAATATAATGGATATGCATAACGGAATTATCGAGATAGAAAGCAAAAAAGACATAGGTACGAAAGTAAGCATATTTTTTAAAACTACAGGAGGTGGCCGAAATGCAGAAACGAAGGATAATGATAATCGATGACGAAGACGATTTTCGTAAAATTACAAAAATGAACCTTGATTTTACGGAAAAATACGAAGTCCTGGCTTTATCTAACGCGAAGAATATCATTAACGATGTGCACAGTTTTAAGCCGGAAGTTATTTTACTGGATATCCTTATGCCCGGAATAGGAGGGCTTGATGTGTGCGAGATGTTAAACCAGGACTCTGTTAGCAAGACTGTCCCTATTATTATTCTTTCTGCTTTAGATAAAGATACGGATAAATTAAAAGCTTATAAGTTAGGAGTTGTTGATTATTTAGTCAAGCCTATTGATGTAGATTCTTTAATTAATAAGATAGAAAAGGCGTTAAGGTTTAAATAGTAAAATTTCTAATTGAGGTAAATTAAAAAATAAGAAGCGGATAATTTTCCTTAAACAGAGGAGGGTTAAATTTTTGAAAACAGCTAATCCTGATATAAAACACGCAGATAGTGTAATAAGGGAGATTGTCAAAAAATGTGACTCACTTACTGTTTATCAAAGACGTATCACTGATGATAACTATTGTGAACTAGTATTCTATAGTAAAGAAATAGCCGCGTGGGAAAAAATATTAACAAATATTTTAGGCAAGGCGGTAAAGTATCCAAAAGCAAAGCCTACCAAGGAAGATATTTGCCTGACAAAAGACTATGGCGGTATTTGCGATAATCAAACATTATTTAGAAAAGATTTTCAAAATACTACTTTAATAGCAATGTTTTGGCCATGGCAGAACCTCATTCATACTACCCTAAAAATAGCCGTAATTAGTATTTAGGCAGTCGCTCACCGTATTATTTTAGACATAGATTATTATTTATTTAAATTTTTTTATTTGCACGGTACAGACTTTTGTTTCGGGGATTTTTGCTACAGGGTCAAGAACAGAATTTGTAAGGACATTTGTTGGGGTTTCAGCAAAATGAAATGTCATTGAAGTTACTCCTTGCAGGCAGATATCTGTTAATTTTGCTCTAACCTTGATTCTTCCACGGCGCGAGCAGACTTTTACCATCTCGCCCGGAAAATATATCAAAGAAATTAAAGCGTGCAATAAAAAATAGATAAATAATACTATTCTAACCATTTTACGACCATCTAAAGCGAAAGGCAGTCGTAATAGAGGGAAAAGTTGCACAACAGGTAGAATCGTTATTTAGTTGACAATAAAGAAGTTAAGTTATAATATACTGATAATATGATAGCTGTGGAATTATGCTTAATATGCTCCTAGCCTATTCGTCAGTCAAAAAAGCCCTGCGTTTTGACGACTAAATGAAAGGCTTTCTCCGGCGAAAAAATTTAATGAAGGAATAATTATGGATTTTTTAATTTCCCTATTGCCGACGATTGAACATTTTTGCCTTTTAGGATACTGGCTAGTTTTGCTTGTATCCTTTTTAGAATCACTAGCATTTGTCGGTATTATAATCCCCGGCACGTTTTTTGTTATCTTAGTAGGTTTTATTTCAGCAAAAGGATTTTTGGATTTGGGAGATGCAATTTGGTTTGCCGCGATTGGCGCAATCGCTGGTGACCTCTTGAGTTATTATCTAGGTGGCCATGTAAAAAAAATCTTCAGATATGACAGTAGAATTTTCAAATCAAAATACTTAGATAGAGGAAAATCTTTTTTTAGTAAATATGGCGGGAGGAGTATTTTTTTAGGTAGATTTGTAGGGCCCATACGGCCAATTATTCCTTTTGTTGCCGGAATGTTTAAGATGGACAGAAAAAGATTTCTTTTATGGAATATCCTTAGCGGTTTTGCCTGGGCAACTACTTTTTTACTGATCGGATTTTTCTTTGGGCAAGCATGGGAAGCGGTTGCTTTGTGGTCAACAAGGGGAAGTGTATTTATATCGGCCTTTGTTGGTTTTATTTTTATTCTTTATATATTTAAGTGGATTATAGTTAAAAGGGGCAAGCAAATTTTTTCCTTTTTAATTTCCATATGTCATTCAATAAAACAAGCAATTATAGATAACCCCGATGTTAGAAAACTGGCAAAGAAACATGCTTTATTTTTTAAATTTATAAAAGGACGGTTGGATAAAAGTAAATTTTTTGGTTTGCCGGCAACACTTCTACTGTTTGCGTTTATCTACACCGTTTCTCTTTTTATCGGAATTATTGAAGATATCATCACGGCAGATGTTATTGTTTCCGTGGATACTCGCATTGCTAATTTACTTGCTGTATTTAGAAGTGTTGAAATAACAAAATTTTCCCTTTGGATTACATTACTCGGTAAATGGCAAGTTGTCTTGGGTTTTACTTTTGCAACTGTTGGTATTTTATGGCTATGGCGTAAACGATTATATATTGCGCCACTACTTCTTTCTATTATAGGCAGTGAAGTTTTTACAAAATTAGGGAAAATTGCTTTTCATCGTCCGCGGCCGGAATTGGCAGTTTACGCGGAACATTCTTTTTCTTTTCCAAGCGGGCATGCCACAATAGCGGTCGCCTTTTACGGGTTTTTGATATATGTGCTTGTTCGCGGTGCGAAGCGATGGAAAACAAAAATAAACTTATTTTTTGCTGGTATCGCGCTTATATTAGTTATCGGCTTTAGCCGCCTGTATCTCGGCGTTCATTATGTAAGTGATATATGGGGCGGTTATTTGGTTGGCGCATTATGGCTCATCATAAGTATCAGTATTTCAGAATGGATGTTTTCGATAAAGAAAAACGGTACCCCATTTTCACCGCAAATAAAAACGCGGATTATTTCAACAATTTTGATTTTTGCTTCACTTGTGTTTTTTGTTATGTTTGCTGTTAATTATCATCCGCAAGTTTATCAACCTTTAATTTTACAAAAAGAGGCCGTTGTGCAAAATGTAAATGATATTTTTTCAGATGAACAATTAAAATATACGGAAACACTAACCGGAGAAAGACAAGAACCTTTTAGTTTTATAATTCTTACAAAGAATGATGGGGAACTCATAAAATCTCTTGTAAGTTCCGGCTGGTTCTTGGCGGATAAGATAAATATTTCTTCACTGTTGAGAACGGCGAAAGCGGCTTTCTTAAAACAAGCATATCCTCAAGCGCCCATGACGCCGTCATTTTGGAACAAGCAGATACATGACTTTGGTTTTGAAAAACCTACAAAATCAGATAATGTTCGCGAACGTCACCATGCAAGATTTTGGAAAACAAATTATATGACCGAAGACGGAAAACAAATTTATATCGGAACGGTAAGTTTAGACACCAATATAAAGTGGGGAGTTACTCATAAGATAAGACCGGACATAGACACTGAGCGAGAATTTCTTTTTAATGATATGAAGAAGGCCAATGTTTTCACAGATTTTAAAAAACAAAAATTCGTTGAGCCAATCTTTGGACGGAATTTCACAGGAGATCCGTTTTTCACTGATGGCCAGGTATATAAAATTTTGATAAACTAAAAAAAGTCATACCTATTTTTTAATTTAAGGGGGCGGTTCTATTTTGAGGCAAGTACGTAGCGCGTTTCCCGCGAAAAACTAGTGATACAATTGCGAATGAAAGATGTAATGAAGGGGCCATTTTGTACGGCTAGATAGTTTAGGATTCAAAATTTTCTATCTATTTTATTTTTTTTATTTGTACGGCGCATACTTTTGTTTCGGGGATTTTTGCTACAGGGTCAAGGACTGAATTGGTAAGGACATTCGTTGGGGTTTCAGCAAAATGAAACGTCATTGAAGCTACTCCTTGTGGGCAGATATCTGTTAATTTTGCTCTAACCTTGATTCTTCCGCGGCGGGAGCAGACTTTTACCATCTCGCCATCGGTAATTCCTATTCCGGCAGCATCTTTTGGATTAATATTAAGGAATTCTTCCCCGTTCAATATATCAAGGCCTTCTACTCTGCGCGACATAGTGCTTGTGTGGAAGTGAAAGAGGCTGCGATCGGTAGTGAAAATGAAAGGATATTTACTATCAGGGACTTCAGCAGGTGGTTTATATTCTAATGGCATAAATTTACCTTTTCCATTTGGAGTGGCAAAGCGTTCAACATGTAAAATAGGCGTGCCGGGATGTTTTTTATTTAGACAGGGCCACTGTAAACCACTATTTTCTAGCCGCTCGTAGGTTATGCCTTTGTAGCTTGGTGTAAGGCTTGCGATTTCTTTCATTATTTGTTTGGGGTTTGAAAAGTCAAAACCTTTGGCCTTCATTTTTTTGGCAATTGCACATGTTATTTGCCAATCCGGTTTTGCCTTGCCTATAGGTTCGATTGCTTTTTGTACACGTTGTACGCGGCGTTCGGTATTGGTGAATGTGCCATTTTTCTCCGCGAAGCTGGCAGCAGGCAGAACTACGTCGGCTAATTTTGCTGTTTCTGTTAGAAATATATCCTGGACCACGAAAAAATCTATTTTTTTTATAGCATTTTTAACATGATTGGAATTGGCTTCACTTATAATAGGGTTTTCGCCAACTAAATAAAGAGCCTTAATTTTTTTATTGTATATAGCTTCAAATATTTCAACGTGAGTTAGTCCGGGGGATGAGGGTAGTTTGCATTTCCATGCTAATTCAAATTTTTTTCTTATATTCGGCATGTTTACTTTTTGATATCCGGAGTAGACGTTAGGCAAGGCTCCCATATCGCATGCCCCTTGAACGTTATTCTGTCCACGCAATGGATTAACGCCTGTTGATGGCTTGCCAATATTATCGGTAAGCATTGCTAGATTGCTGGTGGCCAATACGTTATCTGTGCCGTGTGAGTGCTGTGTAATTCCCATGGCAAAGAGAATAGTTGATGGTTTATATTTCGCATAAAGACGGGCAGCTTTTGCTATATCGCGAAAAGCCACACCTGTGGTACGTTCAACAAAATCTTGGTTAAAATTACCCAGTGATTTTTTAAAACTTTCAAAATTTTCACAGTGGTTTTTTATGAATGTTGCATCATAAAGTTTTTCTTCGACTATAACGCGCATCATGCCCATAAGTAATGCTACGTCACTGCCGGGCTTATGCTGCAGGAAAATATCGGCGAAGGAGCACAGATCAATTTCTTTGGGATTAGCTATAATAATTTTTGCCCCGTTTTCTGCCGCATTTTTTATCTGGAGGCTGATTATGGGATGAGCCGATGTGGTATTAGTGCCTATAGCTAAGATACAGTCAGCTTTACCGATTTCGTTAATTGAGTTTGTCATAGCGCCACTACCGAAGCTTTGAGTAAGACCCGCGACCGTAGGCGCATGGCAGAGTCGGGCGCAGTGGTCTATATGGTTTGAGCCCATTACTGCTCTGGTAAACTTCTGAATGAGATAATTTTCTTCATTGGTGCATTTAGCGGAAGATAGGGTAGCAAATTTATCTCCCCGGTAGATGGAGAATTTTTTCGTAATAACTTTTAATGCTTCTTCCCAGCTAGACCTGATGAATTTTCCGTTTTTCTTAATTAGGGGAGAGGTTAAACGCTCTGGGTGGTTAATAAAATCGTAACCAAAGCGCCCCTTTACGCATAGACTGCCGTGATTTACAGGATTATCTTTATCACCGATTACACTGACGATTTTTTTACCTTTAACTCCTAGATACATACCGCATCCAACCCCACAATAAGAGCAAATGGTTTTAGTTTTACGTGATGCCGTCTGTAATTTTTTGGGTGATAGTGCTCCTGTTGGGCATCGCATGACGCATTCTCCGCAAGATTCGCAATTAGATTCTGCTATGGGCTTATTCGCGAATGTGCTGACTTTAGTATCATATCCTCGGAATGCGAAATCGATACAACTTACCTTTTGAAGCTCCCGGCAGGTTCTAACGCATATGCCACAGAGTACGCATTTATTATGGTCTCGCCTAAAGAATGGATTTGATTTATCAATAGGAATTATTTTAGTAGGTCCCCTTAATCTTCTTAATCGATTGGGTTTTATTTCAACATAAGCGGCGACTTTTCGAAGTTGGGAATCATCAGTTTCACTAAGCTTAGGGTAGTTTCCTTGATAGTTTGTAATAAGTAATTCTATGATAACACGGCGTAATTGTTTAATCTGCGGGCTGTCTGTTGTAATAATAAGGCCTTCTTCGACTTTTAGATTACATGAGGTAGTCAGCTTCCGGTCTTTGACCTCAACTATACATAACCGGCACACGCCGGCTACTTTCAAATCGGGATTATAGCAAAGATGAGGGATGTAAATATTATTTTTTAGCGCTGCCTGTAATACGCTTATATTCCTATCGGCCTTTATCGGGATTGCGTTGATTGTAAGTGTAATTTTATCCATTACGTTTTTTCTTTTTGGTGTGTTTTTGTTCTAAAGTTTTAATTATTTTTTTTGCATCTTCGGTTTCTAAATCACAGCGTAGACAGCGCCTGGCTTCTTTTATTGCCATCTTATTTGTTATATTTAAGTTTACTTCATTAAAATTGTTTATTCTTTTACTGGCATCCATGGATGGTATTTCAGGTTTTTGCGCTTCTTTAATTTCCTGCTCTGTTAGTTCTATTGGTTTTACATACATAGATGGCCTGCTTAGTTTGTAATTCCTGGTTATTTTTTTTCCTTGGATGTACTTATCTATCATTTCTGCGGCGATTTTACCGGCTGAGACGGCATCTATCACGGTATTAGGGCCCGTAACAACATCTCCTCCGGCAAAAACATTATTTAGATTTGTAGCTAGTGTCTGTGGGCATGCGACTATCGTGTTTGCTTTGGAAGTTTTTACGAGTTGTTTCTTGCCAAGAAAAGAAAGATCGGGTTTTTCCCCGACCGCTACGATCAACGTATCTAGTTTAATAAAAAATTCTGTATCTTTAATAGGAATAGGTTTTCTTCTGCCGCTTTCGTCAACTTGGCCTAATTTTATTTTGACGCACTCAACACCTAATATATTTTTATTTTTAGTTATTATTTTAGTCGGGGCACTCAAGTATTGAATCTTAATGCCTTCTTGGATTGCGGCGTCTATTTCTTCTTTAAACGCGGGCATTTCCGCTTCTGTCCTCCTATAGATTATAATAACTTTATCACAATTTTTAAGCCTAATCGCCGTTCTTGCTGCATCTACGGCAGCATTGCCTCCGCCAATAATGCCGACTGTTTTACCTATTTTTATTTTTTTATTAAGGCATATATCTTTTAGGAATTTCATAGCTTTGATAACTCCGTTACTGTTTTCTCCCGGAATATGAAGCCTGCGTGAGTTATGCGCGCCAGTTGCGATAAATACGGCACTGTAGTTATTTACAAGGCTATTAAAAGATATGTCTTTGCCGATTCTGTTTTTAGTTTTAATTTTTACGCCGGCATTCGTAATATTTTTTATATCGATTTTGAGTATATTCTTCGGTAGCCTGTATTCCGGTATAGAGACAGCTAGTGCTCCGCCGGCAACATCCAGAGCTTCGAAAATCGTAACATCATATTTTTTATTGGCAAGCATGTAGCCTGCTGTTAGCCCTGCCGGCCCGGATCCGATTATTGCTATTTTCGTTTTGCTGATTTTTAGCTTTTTTCTTCTGGGGTATATTCCGGATTTTAACGCGTAATCAACAACGGACCTCTTAAGCTCTCTGATAGCAATAGGTTTATCCCATTTTCCAGCCTGACATTTATATTCACAAGGGTGATGGCATACTCTTGCGCAAACAGAAGGCAAGGGGTTATCTTTAAGGATTATATCAAATGCTTTTTTAAAGCGTCTTTTGGCGATTAGGGATATGTATACCGCGGCTTCTGTATCTATGGGGCAGGCGTGTTGACATGGGGAAGAAATTATTTCTTTGCATACGACAGCAGGGCAACGCTTTTCTTTTATGTGTGCTTCATATTCATTGCGGAAGTAGCGGATAGTCGTAAGTATGGGGTTGGGCGCGGTTTGTCCTAATCCGCAAAGAGAGGTTATCTTAACTGACTCAGCCAGCTCAATAAGTAATTCTATATCTTTGGATTTACCTTTACCTTTAGTTATATCTTCCAGGATTTTTAGCATCTGTTTTGTCCCTAGCCGGCAAGGAATACATTTACCGCAAGATTCTTTTTGCGCAAAGTCGAGAAAATAGCGCGCAATATCAACCATGCAGTTATTTTCATCCATTACTACCATGCCGCCCGAACCCATAATTGAGCCGGCTTTAGTCAGCGAGTCATAATCTACTTTGGTATTAATGAGTGCTTTTGGTAGGCAGCCGCCCGATGGGCCGCCTGTTTGTATTGCCTTGAACTTTTTATTGTTAAGTATCCCCCCGCCTATTTCATAGATTATTTGTTTTAAAGTCGTACCAAGAGGGACCTCAATAAGCCCTGTCCGTTTTATCTTGCCGGTTAGAGCAAAAGTTTTAGTGCCGCGGCTCTCGCGGGTGCCGTATTTAGCAAACTCTTTGGCACCTTTTTCCATGATAAGTGTTATTGATGCCAGAGTTTCCACATTGTTAATTGTTGTGGGTTTATCGTAAAGCCCCGATATAGCAGGGAAGGGTGGCCGCGGGCGAGGCATGCCTCTTTCTCCTTCAATAGAGGCAATTAAAGCTGTTTCTTCTCCGCAGACAAAAGCTCCCGCACCTTCTTTTATTTTTATCCGGAAGTTAAAGGAAGAACCTAAAATATTGTTTCCCAGAAACCCGTAATCTTTCATCTGTTTTAGAGCCTGTTCTAATCTTTCTAGTGCTAGTGGGTATTCTGCTCGGCAATAGATAAAACCTTCGCTAGCACCGATTGTAAATCCTGCGATTAGCATGCCTTCTAATATAGAATGAGGATCACTTTCAAGAAGGGAGCGGTTCATAAAAGCTCCGGGGTCACCCTCATCCGCGTTGCATATAATATATTTATTTTTACCTTTTGCCTCAAGGCAGAATTGCCATTTCTTGCCTGTTGGAAAACCCGCGCCGCCTCTACCTCTTAGGCCTGATTTTTTAACTTCATTAATTATTTTTTCAGGTTTCATTGTAAGGGCTTTGTTGAGGCCGCTATAGCCACCATTAGCGATGTAATGATTAATGTTTGCCGGGTCAATAAAGCCGCAATTTCTAAGTATTTTTCTGGTTTGTAGTTTAAGTGCGCCTGTTTTAAAAAGATTTGGAATATTCGAAATAGTTTTATTTCCGATAGTCCCTAACGCATAGCTTGCCAGGGGGTTATTATTAATCAGATAGGCTTTAATAATTTCTATAGATTTTTTTTCTGTAACATTGTGATAACAGATACCCGGTCTGCCTGGTTTTGTAATAATTATAAGGGGTTCGGCGTAGCATAATCCAATACATCCGGTTTCGATAATATTACAAGCGATATTGCGATTTTTTAATTCTTTCTGAAATGTTTTTAGTGTTTCTAATGCGCCGGCAGAACGTCCGCACGTAGCAGTACCTATAATGATAGATGGTTTATTGCTTTGTTGTAATTTTTTCCATTGAGCCTTTGCTTTATTGGATATATTTCTGTAGTTGGTCATGTTTTTGTATTATTTTTTTTATGGTATAGGAAAGTATACCCTTGCGGGCACAGGTAAAACACTTTCCTAACTACTGAAACCTCGCGATGAAGGTTCTGAATCCGCCTTAGGCGGACGAGGTTTCTTGAAAAGTTTTGCTATTTTCTCAGGGGTCAATTTCGCCTCTACTTTTTTGTTTATCATCAGACAGGGTGATAAACCACAACATCCGATACAGGCGACCGTTTCAAGTGAGTATTCTAAATCGGGAGTTGTTTCTTTTTCTTTTATGCCTAGCTCTTTTTCAACTTCTTCCAATATTCGGGGTGCCCCCCTAACATGACAGGCGGTTCCCCGGCATACGGTTACATGCTTTTTACCTATTGGCGTAAACCGGAATTGAGCATAAAAAGTTGCGACAGCATAGACCCGGCTTTGGGCTACACCAGTGAAGCGGGCTATCTTACGCATGGCATATTCAGGAAGATAGCCGAATTCTTCTTGAATCTCTTGTAAAATAGAGATCAACTCATCCTTTTTACCTTTAAAGGATGATAAAATAATTTTTAGGCCTTCTTTTACTTTTTTATTCATTTATCGCTTCTCCTTGTTTTTATTGTACTTACCTTGAGTGCTTTTTGCAATGAAAAAGTACGCTAAGTAGTGCCAAGATAATTTCTATTGAATCTGAAGCCGACATACCTTATAATTAAATAGAATAAGTAAAATTGGGAAAATATGATTTTAGGATATATAGATCCAGGCAGCGGAATTACTTTTCTTAGTTTAGGCGCGGGCATGATTGCTTTTTTTGCCGGTGGTCTGGCAATTTTTTTGTTATTTATCAAAAAATTTTCCCGGTTTTTTAAGAAAAATAGAAGAATAATTTTAATTACGATAGCTGTTATTTTATTTGTATTCGTAGTCACAATAGTTATTATGAATAATAATAAATCTACTTTTAATAAAAAAGTTATCATTATCGGTTTTGATGGCCTTAGTCCTGAAATGCTTGAGCCGATGATGCAGGAAGGTCAGCTTCCTAATTTTGCACGCCTAAAACAGCAGGGCTCATACAGGCGCCTTTCTACTACTAATCCTCCTCAGTCGCCCGTAGCTTGGGCAGGGTTTGCTACAGGAAAAAAACCCGGAAAAACCGGCATTTTTGACTTTATAATTCGGGATCCAAAAATTTACGCTATCCGTCTTTCCCTTTCAAATATTCAGCAAGGTGGGCCTAAGCCTGTAATAAGAGAGAGGCGTTTCTGGCATTATACAAGCGATAAAAAAATCCCCACAACCATCATCGGCTGTCCGCTTACTTTCCCCCCGGAAAAAATATATGGAAAAATGCTTTCCGGTATGGGGGTTACGGATATTTTAGGCACGGAAGGAACATTCACATTTTATACGACACAAGAGTTAGCTAAGGATAAAGATATCGGCGGTAAGGTTTTTCACGTTGATAAATCTTCGGTAATGAATTTAAACTTAATTGGACCGAGGGTTTCTGTGCCTGGCGGAGAAACTAAGAATCTAAATGTTCCGTTTAGGGTAATCCTGCAGCCTAAAAATAATCATATTACTATTGAATATCAAGGTATCAAATTTGATCTTTCTGTTGGTGAGTGGAGCGATTGGAAAGAGGTTACGTTTAAACTGGGATTTTTCAGGAAATCAAAAGGGATATTTAAATTTTACCTTATTGAGATAAATCCGGGTTTTAAGCTTTATGTAAGTCCGATTAATTTTGACCCCCGAGATCCATTTTTTGATATTTCATATCCGTCTAGCTATAGTCGGGAGCTAGCAGAAAATATTGGCCTTTATTATACGCGCGGCATGCCTATGGATACCTGGGCTCTTAATGAAGAACGAATTAGCGAAGAGGTTTTTCTGGAGCAGGTTAATGATGTTTTAAGACAAAAAACGGCAATGCTTAATTTTGAATTAAATCGTTTTAAAAAAGGTGTGTTATTCTGTTATTTTGAATCCGTAGATATTATTCAGCATATGTTTTGGCGCTATACTGATTCTGAGCATCCGCTCTACGATCAAAATACAGCCGGAGATTACGCGAAAATTATAAGGCAGTGGTATAAAAAAATGGATAATGTTTTAGGTATTATCATGCAGCGATTAAATGACGAAGATACTCTTATCGTTTTGTCTGATCATGGGTTTGGTACTTTTAGAAGATCCGCGCATGTGAATAAGTGGCTCAGAGATAACGGTTATTTGAAGTTAAGAAATCCTGATGCCTCATTCGGCGCTGAATTATTGAACGATATCGACTGGTCTAAAACTTATGCCTATGCTATGGGCTTTGGCGCGATATATATTAATCAAAAAGGGCGCGAGCTTGATGGCATAGTTATGCCCGGTGCGGATACAGAATTTCTAAAGAATGAGATTATAGAAAAGTTAAAAAAATGGCAGGATGATAAATATAATAAATTTGTAATTAGTAATGTTTATAAAGCAGAAGACATCTTCTCCGGGCCCTATATGGAAAATGCGCCTGATCTTTATATTGGTTTTAATCTAGGTTATCGAGCTTCATGGCAGACTGTTTTAGGCGGCGTACCTGCTAAGCCCTTGGAGGATAATTTAAAGAAATGGTCCGGATCGCATCTGTTTGATCCGCAACTTATACCAGGGGTACTTTTTTTAAATAAAAAAGAAATAAAACAAAATCCATCTATTTACGATATTACTCCTACTGTACTCAAAGCGGTTGGTTATAGCCAGGAGGAAATAAAAGAACTAAATATGGATGGGGCCATATTATATTAGATATTCTTCAGTTGATGCTGTTTGTTTTCTCTATGAAGGAGAAGTGTTAAATAATGATTTTTTACGGCTTACTCTGTTTTATTAAATAGAGGAGGTAAAAAAATGATTAGTATATTAAAACAATGCTGGAAAGGTATAGTTATTGCTATTATTGTTGGCGTATCCGCTGTTTTATTGAATAGATTTCTAAAATTACCTATTTTAGATCCCTTGTTTATAGCGCTTATCATAGGTGTAATTTGCAGGTCATTCATAAAATTCAAAGATGAAACAATAGCTGGATTTAACATTGCTCCTTCATTATTTATCCCTGTAGGTGTGATATTCTACGGTGCGGTAAACTTGAACTTTTCCAGATTCATGACAGTTGATACGAATTTTATTTTTATGCTGTTTATTGTGTTTTTAATATATCTAATTTCATCACTCCTGTTGGCAAATCTTTTCGGACTTAATGAGAAAACAGGTTATTTAATTGCTGCCGGTTCTACTATATGCGGGGCTTCGGCAATTGCCATAACTTCTAAGGCTATAGATGCGTCTGCGGATGATGTTTCAATAAGCTTGATAAGTGTTTTTATATCCGCGTTAATCGGATTATTTATCTTGATGCCTTTAGTAGGATTTTATTTTAAAATAGAAGGCGCAAACTACGGATTTTTTTCCGGATCCGTATTGCAGTTTACCGGGTTTGTAAAGGCATCTGTTGCGAATTTACCCGGGGAAGTTCAAAGTATTGCGATTTCCGTAAAAGCGTTAAGATATGTCGGTTTATTGTTTTTAATACCGTTATTTGCTAGCTTTGTAAAGGGGAAGTTTCATGTCCCCTGGTATTTATGGGCTTTTTTAGGAGCAGGATTAATATTTAATTTTGTTCCCAATATCGCCAGCACATTGGGTCCTGTATTTAAAATAGCGTTAACCATAATGTGGAGCATAGCCATGGCAGCAATTGGTTTTAATGCTGATTCACGGCTTTTATTTACGCGTAATGGATTAAGAGCATTTATGGTGAGCTTTATTTCTTTTGTAATTGCCGTTAGTGTTTTTATTGGCGGAATAAAAATTATTTAATCTAGATGGATAGACTTTCGTAATACCTTTTACAGAAAGGTCTAAATACGCATAATGAGAATAATCGTTAAATTAACATTGTCATTTTTAGTGATATCACTATTAGTTCTTGTAATGGGTTATTTTTCTAGCGGAGCAAGCCAAAAGGCCCTAGAGAAAACTATCGGGGTACATTCCGCGGAGCTGGCGGACGGATTGTTGGATATAATTGATAGGTATATTTACGATAAGCTTATTTTAGTACAGCGCTATGGGCAAAATTTAGATTTGCGTAAAACTATTATTAATTCCAATAGGGAGTTTGAAAAGCTGGATGATATTGCGAGCTATATAGATAGAATAGATACCCAATGGATAGATAGAGACAGCAAAGAACTTGCGCCGTTTATACAGAATTTGATAAATAATCCATTATCGCAGAAACTAAGAAGGAATTTTGTGGGATTTCGTCAGGAAGAATACGGATATCATCTTTTTAGTGAGGTTTTTGCGACAAATAAATATGGGGCAAATTGCGCGCAGACACAAAAAACTACTGATTACATGCAGGCTGATGAAGAATGGTGGCGTATGGCAAGAAAAGACGGATTTTATATCGCAGATGTAGCATATGATGAAAACGCGAAAGTTTATTCCATAGATATTTGCGTAAGAGTAGATGATGATGCGGGAAATTTTTTAGGTATAATCAAGGCTTCTTTAGATGTTCGGGGAGTCATTGATATTCTGGTAGAATTAGAGAAAGGTGAGATTAAAAAATACCGCAATGAACAGAGTATTTATAAAGATTATGGCGATTTGCTGGATATGCGCTTTGATTTATTAACCAAAGACGGACGGTCGATTTATTCAACAATGGGCAATGTTTTTTTTAAAGATTTATCAGGGGTATTATTTATTGATAATTTTAAGCGATCAGGATACAATCATCTGTATTATGATATAGGAATTGACGCAAGACACGATAAAGAAGGGCTTTTTGTCTATGCGCGTTCAGGGGGTTATCGTAATTTTAAAGGCCTGGGCTGGATTTTAGTAATTCAGCATGATACGGAGAAGGTATTTGCAGCCAGTCTGCGATTAAGGAATATTTTATTAATTACAGCGTTTCTTGTGACAGTATTGGCTATTTTTATAGGTTTTTTTATAGCCCGTTCAATTTCTGCCCCTATTATGAAATTAAAAGATGCTACGGTGAGAATAAGTGAGGGGGAGTTGGATACTAATATTGATGTTGCATCAAAAGATGAAGTCGGTGAGCTAGCTGCTTCTTTTAACGCCATGGTGCTGAACATAAAAAATAAACAAAAACAACTTATTAGAGCTAATAACGAGATTGAGTCATGGTCAAAGACTTTGGAGAAAAGGGTAGAGCAGCGTACAGAGGAGGTAACTAAATCCCAGGAAGAAACCTTAGAGGTAATGAGACATCTACAGGAGGCATACGCTCAACTTAAAAAAACCCATTTTCAGCTTATTCAGTCCGAGAAAATGAAAGCAATTGGCACAATGGCTAGTGGGATAGCTCACGAAGTAAAAAATCCTTTGGGCATAATATTACAGGGGGTGGATTACCTGGATAGAGTTTTATCTCCGATGAAAAATAAAGAAGCGCTTGAGACTCTTAGAATGATAAAAGATAGCGTTGAAAGAGCCGATACTATTATATGTACGCTTCTTAATTTTTCCAGGTCTCAGGAGTTGAAGATTAAAGGCGAAGATATAAATCGTATTGTAGCGAATTCGTTGGTATTGGTGCAGCATAGAGTCAAGTTGAAAAAAATAAAGCTTACTAAGGAATTCGCGAGTGATTTACCAAAGGTGCTCGCGGATAGAAGTAAGATGGAACAGGTATTCGTTAATGTTTTAATAAATGCCTGTCATGCTATGCCCGAAGGGGGAGAGCTTTCCTTGAGGACTTACCAAACAAAGCTTAAAGATTCCAAGACTAAACTGGGTAGTGAAGGGCAGAATATTTTTAAGTCCAACGAGACGGTTGTGACTGTAGAAATCGTAGATACGGGTTTAGGCATTTCTAAAGATAAGCTAAAGATAATCTTCGATCCGTTTTTTACCACAAAGAAAGCGGGGGAAGGTACGGGTTTGGGGCTCTCAATTGTTAAGAATATAATTGATATGCATAACGCTTCAATAGAAGTAAAAAGTAAGGAAGGTAAAGGAACGAAAATAATTATTACCTTTAAAGTCAGATGAGAGAGCTCAGTGCTTCCGGCTTCCTTTTTTTAACCCGAATCGTGCAATAGATGTGAGAACCGAGACGTAACATATTGGGTTAGATTGCCTTGAAGAAAACGCAGGCATACCTTTATGGTACGGCGAGGCTTTTTGAAAGGCAAGATGGCTTAAGAGGTTACGTCGAATTCTGCGATCTATTGTATAATTCGGGTTTAAGCTGAGAGATGCTGTCTTGCAAAATATTGATTAAAAAAAGCAGTTATTCCTTAATTTCTTGACACAAAAATGGTTATATTGTAAGATGTTGCAGTATGAATAGTTGCGGTTAGTATGTGGCTAATCGCTTTTATTATTCAATCCTGCCATAAAGGGAAGATTTAAGCTGTTTTGTATAAAGATATACTAATTTTTGTAATTGGGGTACTCATAATTATAAAGAGCGCTGATTTATTTACCAGCGGCGCTGAGGGAATAGCTTATATTTTTAAAATCCCCAGGATTGTAATTGGACTTACAATTGTAAGTTTGGCAACAACCGCTCCGGAGCTTACAGTATCCGCGATATCTTCTTATGCCGGTATAGAGGGCATGGCTATTGGTAATGCCTTAGGGTCGTGCCTGGCCAATATTGGTTTAATATTAGCAATAGCCGTTGTAATTAGGCCTGTTAATATTGGTTCTAGAATAATAAGGCAAGAACTTCCTTTCTTAATCTTCATACTTTTTATTCTCTGTATATTTATTTCCGATAATAGAATTAGCCGTCTGGATGGGTTACTTTTATGTTCACTCCTGGTGGTATTTTTTGTTTATATTATTTTAAGAGAATTTAAAAATAAAAAACAATATCAGAAGGATAATTCTCCAGTTCATACCGCGGGGAAGGATATTCTAAAGTTTGCAATAGGCGCAATCGGTGTTATAATTGCTGCTAAGTACGCGATAATACCGAGCGGAGTAAGTATTGCCAGATTTTTACAGGTTCCTGAAGTTGTTATTGGTTTATCTCTTGTTGCTGTGGGGACTTCGCTCCCTGAATTATCCACTGCTATAGTTGCCAGTATTAAGAATATGGGTGAGTTGGCAGTAGGTAATGTAATCGGAGCCAATATATTAAATATTTTATTAGTTGTTGGAGTTTCTGCTTCGATTCGACCATTAGATATAGATAACCAGATTAAAATGATAACAATGCCTGTTGTGATTGGCGTTACGTTACTTCTGCTTTTATTTTTTAAAATAAGATTAAAATTAACAAGATTAGAAGGATTATTGTTTTTTAGTATATATGCGGGATATATTTTCTACATTTTTAAATTTGCTTATTAATTTAAAGGTCCTGTAAAATTAATATTTATTGTTTTAACGGGTTTTTAAAAAGAGATCCTATAAAGAATAAAGTAAAAAATAACAAATTTTCAAAGAACGTTCATTGACAATTAAACAGGCATAAAAACTCTTTGGGGTTGATACAATTCACCGCTTTTAAGCATGCTTAAACATAAGTGCGCGAGTTTTTTAGCGACATAGATTAAAGCTTGTTTACCGGCTTTACCTTGAGATCGTTTTTTATGATATAGCGCTTTAAATTCAGCATTATGCTTAACGCAGGCAACAGCAGCTATGTATAAAGCGGAACGTAAATATGAAGGGCCGCGTTTAGCTATCTTGTTTGCTTTTAAAGTTTCACCGGATTGATAGATTTTAGGATAAAATCCTATATATCCGATAATTTTTTTAGAATCTTTAAAAGATTGGCCATCAATACCTACAGCAGAGATAATAGAGGCAATAGTTTTTAGCCCTATACCAGGGATAGAGAGTAAATTGCCGCCTGGGAAATCAAAGGGTTCATTATCATCTTTAGGTGAGAGAATATTTTCGATTTCCTTATCAAGTTCATCAATAGATTTATTTATGTTTTGAACCTGTTCTATCATAATATTAAGATTTAAGGCTCGAGCGTAAGCAGCTCTGCCGGAATATATAGAGTCTTTAGCTGTTTGTATAAGATGTATTATTTCCTTGATATTAAAATTATTGCCTTTGATTGAGCGAACGATTTTCTCAATATGTTTAGGTTTTGCTTCAGCCAAATGTTTTGCGGTAGAGAACTTTTTAAGAATCGCGGCCGCGGCAATACCAAAAGGTTTTTTTAGTTTTGTTTGTTCATATTCAGGAAAAACCAAAGCCAGCAAGCTTAATGCCTGTCTTTGATAGTCTTTTTGATCTTTGATAAGCCTGTATCTGAGTTTAGTAAAATCCTTTAGGATTTGAACAGCTTCTTCAGGCACAAAGCTTTGAGCGTATTCGTTTGAACGCATAAGCCCGGCAATAACATAAGCGTCAATATCATCGGTTTTTGCTTTTTTACGCAAAGCTTCTCTAAACTTGTTTGTCTGGTGGGGGTTAAGAACAACTATTTTAAATTTTTGTTCAGTTAGAAAACAATAAATGTTTTCCCACCAAATACCGGTGGCTTCAATGCCGATAAGCAGATTTTCATAGTTTAGATCATGTTTTTTTAAACGTTCAATAAGTTCATTGAATTCGTGTTTGTTGTTTTTAAGCGTAAACGGTTTTACGCTTTTTTCGCCGTCATTATTGATAATGACACAACGGGCGGTTGATTTTGAGATATCGATACCAAGATAGTTCATAAGATCAGCCCTCCTTTTGATAAATAAAAAGTTGTTAAGAGTAGTTCTTTTTCAGATTATGGGAGTGTTTTCCGGCAGGCTTTGCCTAAATATAGCCTGGGATATAAAAGGTAGCTTTGTATCAACAGAGCCCCTTAGGATCCTAAATAAATATTCGCAGGCACAACCGCGGGAAGCAGCACTCTTTATTCAAAGATCTTCTAAAAAGAAGTCTTAAGGAGGAATGCAAGCTGTCTCCCAACTGAAAAAGGATTACCCTTTTATTTTAACATTATTAACAAAGAACTCATACTAAAGTATAGTGTGAGGATTATACCAGGAGGTCTCATGAGTGAGATTAAAGATTTATATCTGAAACTTGATCAGGGTTTTGGCAAATTAGAGGAGAGGCCCGATATAGGTTCTTATGAAAGAATTGCCGGAGTATTTGATGAGTTTGAAAGGACTTTGCGGGAGCATATTCAAGAAACTACAGAAGATAGAATTAGTGAGATTATAAATAAGCTCAGAACAGATGATCCTATGAGCAGTGAAGATGTTGAATATATTAAACTGTGGGTAGTCGGTGATGCCGATTATTATACAAAGTTAGAGAATAATTTTGGAGATTGGGTTAAGGAATTGGAGCGGTTGAGGAATGAAATTATTAGAATTAATGATCCCCAGCCGGATTTGCCGACTTGTTCGAAGTTACGGGCGATTCTTCAGGATGGCCTTAGATTGATTCCCGATATAATATTTTTCCTTGAACAGAAGGAGCGCGTTGACCATTTTAATCAGGCAACCGTCAAGCTGGATAGGGAAGAAAGAGATTTGTTAATCAAGGTTTTAAATAATAAGCTTTCTTCAAAAAATTATTAAAATTTAAAGTTAGTTATGCGTATTATAATGTATTATAGTAATTCTGATTTACGTCTCAAAGAGCAGCCTTTGCCTAAAATAGGCAAGGATGAGCTTCTTTTGCGTGTTGAGTCATCCGGTATATGCGGTAGTGATGTAATGCAGTGGTATAGATTAAATCGTGTTCCTTTAGTCCTGGGGCATGAAATTTCTGCTAGCGTTGTTGAGAAGGGGAGTGAAGTTAGAGGGTTTAGTCTCGGGGATAGGGTGGTTGCCGCGCATCACGTACCGTGTAATAACTGTTATTATTGTAAGAATGGATATCATACGGTATGCGATACATTGCGTAAGACTAATTTTGATCCCGGAGGATTTTCTGAGTACGTAAGGCTGCCAGGGGTAAATGTAAGAAACGGCACTTTTATTTTGCCGGATGAGGTTTCTTTTGATGATGCGACTTTTGTTGAGCCGCTTGCTTGTGTATTACGGGCGCATAAAGTAGCCGGTATAAAATCTAGGCAAACCATTTTAGTCATCGGTAGTGGTATTGCGGGACTGCTGCATATTCATTTGGCAAAAATAAACAGCGCAGGTTGCGTTTTTGCCACGGATTTATCGAATTGGCGTCTTGCGAAAGCAAAAGAGCTGGGGGCTGATTTTGTAATTAATGCTTCTGACTATGCGCCTGATGCATTATGTCAGGTTAATCATGGCAGGCTTGCTGATGTTGTGATATTATGTACTGGTAATCCATCTGCGATTAGCCAGGCGTTTGATTCTGTAGATAGGGCAGGAACTATTATCTTTTTTGCTCCTACGGATAAAGATAAAATTATACCTTTTTCTGTAAACAAGCTTTTTTGGCGGCATGAAAGAAAGCTGGTATCTTCTTATGCGGGCAGCCCGCAGGATCATATTGATGCGCTAGATTTAATAAAACAGGGAAAGCTTAATTTGGATAAGATGATTACACACCGCCTGCCTCTTAAAGATACGGGTTTGGGGTTTGAATTAGTGAGTCAGGCGAAAGAATCAGTAAAAATAATAATTAAACCACAAGAGTAAAAAATAGTTTACTGTAAACAGTCAACAGTAAACTTTTCGACCGAAGGGAGAAAGACATGGATTGGGGAATGGAAAATCGAATCAGTAGAATAATTAAACCGGATACAAATCGTACGGTAATGCTGGCAGTGGATCATGGTTATTTTTTAGGTCCTACTTCTGGTTTGGAGGATCCGGCAAAGACCATTGAGCCTATTCTTCCTTACGCTGATTCATTAATGCTTACTAGGGGTGTCTTAAGGACTTCTGTCGCGCCGAAGAGCGATATTCCTATTGTACTACGCGTTTCCGGAGGTACAAGTATAGTGGGAAAATCCCTGGCCAATGAGAATATAACGGTTTCTATGGAAGATGCTATCAAGCTGAATGTTTCAGCTGTAGCACTTTCTATATTTGTAGGCTCAGATTATGAAAAAGAAACTTTAACAAGCCTGTCCAGGCTTGTCGATGCGGGAGAAAAGTATGGCATTCCTGTTTTAGCGGTTACGGCTGTAGGAAAAGAGATGGCTCGCGACGTACGTTATCTGGGGTTGTGTTGTCGTATTGCCGCAGAATTAGGGGCACATATTGTTAAGACATATTATTGCGATAATTTCAACAGAATAGTTAAAAATTGCCCCGTCCCTATTGTTATTGCCGGAGGTAAGAAGATTGAAGAGAAGAAAGCGTTGGAGTTAGCTTATAATGCGGTTAATGAAGGGGCCATAGGCGTGGATATGGGCCGTAATATATTTCAGTCTGATTGTCCGCAAGGAATGATAAAGGCAGTAAGGGAAATTGTTCACAATAAGCTTTCGGTAAAGGCAGCCTTTGATTTATACAAAAGCGAAAAAAAATAAATGAGGACATAAGTTATGTCTACCGATAGTCAGGAATAACTTATCTGTCCGAATTTCCCTGAGAAATTCTTTTGAATTTCCAGGACTTAGTCCCGGGAATTTTAAAATTTCCTCGGGGATCCTAAAGCTTATCCGCCATTGAATCAGTGGCGGATGCTTAAGCAAGGGAGTTAATAAAGATGATGCAAATTTTATTTGTTGATGATGATAGGCAGTATTGTCTTGATATAAAAAAGTATTTAGAAAAAAAGAATAAATATCAGGTAACTGTTGCTTTTGACGGAGAGGAGGCTAAATATTATCTTGAAAAAGCTAATTACGGTATTATTTTTTTTGATTGTGATATGCCGCGTCTTTCCGGGGTCGATTTAATTCGGATTATTAAAAAAGAAAATCCGCAGGCCGTATTGATTATGGTCTCCGGTTATAGTGGTATTAAAGAAGATTTTGCTAAGATAGCCGGCATAGATGTATTTTTAAGGAAACCTTTCCCTCTTAAGGAAATAGATAATCTAATAAGTAAATATGGATCCAAAAGAACAACATAGAACGCAGCGTATAAGAGCTATACTTGTTTATATATTAGGCTTAAACTGGTTGGTATCTTTTGCTAAGCTTGTCTGCGGATATATCATAATGAGCAATGCTATGGTTGCCGACGGCTATCATTCATTTGCCGACGGGGCATCAAACATTATCGGTTTGTTCGGCATATGGCTCGCCTCCCGTCCAAGGGATGAGACTCATCCTTATGGCCGCAAAAAATATGAAACATTTGCCTCTTTAGGTATTGCGTTTTTATTATTTCTTGTTTCTATTCGAATAGTTTATTCCAGTGTTATGCGTTTTAGCCAGGATGCGTCGCCTAATGTGACTATTTTAAGTTTTGTTGTAATGCTGTCTACTTTGATAATTAATCTTGCTGTTATGTTATACGAATATCGCGCAGGGAAAAAGCTAAACAGTGATATTTTGATAGCGGATTCTATGCATACGCGGGCAGATATATTTACTTCAATTTCAGTAATTTTTGCTTTGGTTGCTGTCAAATTCGGTTGGCCTTTACTTGACCCAATAGCTGCTATTATTATTGCTATATTTATTATTTATACCGGATTTGAAATCTTAAAAGAAAGCTCATCTGTTCTTTGTGATACTGCTCCTGTAGATGCTGAGCGGATTGAAAAATTGGTTTTAGGCATTGAGGGAGTATCAAGTGTTCATAAAATTAGAACACGCGGCAGATGCGATGATGTGCATGTGGATCTGCATGTTGAGGTAAGGCCTGATATGCATATGAAATATGCTCATAAAATAAGCTACGAAATAGAAGGACAAATAAAAAAGAATATTTTCGGTGTAACGGATGTAATTATCCATATGGAGCCGGAAAGGTTATAAAAATATTGCCTTTATATATTTTTTGTGGTATTTTAACAGTAGTAATAATTTTATATTACGTTATTATGTCTAAACAGTCAAAGAAGCAAATAAAAAAAAAGCAGGTACTTGAGGCCGGCGTAGAATTAATCCCTGATCTTTACGAAGAAGGGGGCAAGCCTAAGAAGTCCAAACTGCAATTTATTAGTTTTGTTTTAGGTAATGAGTGGTACGGGGTTGAAATTTCAAAAATAAAGGATGTGTCTGCACTTTCGACTATTACTTATTTACCGTGCGCGCCACTGCATATTGCCGGAATAGTAAATTTACGGGGAAATATTGTTTCGGTTACAGATTTAAGAAAATTACTTGGGCTTAGCCCCGTTCCAACGACAAAGGAAAGCCATATTTTAGTTATTCAGGCAGGAGAATTTGAAACAACTATTGTAGTAGATAGAACTCCTAAGGCCATGGAGATTGAGCTAAGTAAGATTGACCCGCCGCTGGAGACTTTGGATCCCTCGAGGGCGGAATATATCGTAGGGGTTTGTAAGTTGAAAAATATTTTCTTTGCGATTCTGAATGTGGAAAAAATACTTGCGTTTAAATGATGAAACGTGTAATTCTCCTGGTATGTATCTTTTAGGTGTGATTAAAATACAGGAGACTATTGAAAGGAGGAATGAAAATGGCTTTATCAAAAGGAAAGGGTTTTTGGACTGATAAAACTGCTTGTTGGGAAGTAAGAGGCTGTGAGGTTAAACCCGGAGGTGCGCCGAGTTGTCCCGCGTATAAAAAACAAGAGTATCCTTGCTGGGTTATTAAAGGTACGATTTGTAAGGGTGAAAGCGGAGTAGACGTCAGTGTTTGTAAGATTTGTAAAGTTTACAAAGATCACGGCAAGGGCGAAGATATAAAAATTACTCAGTAAAATATATTTGTTGTAAAATAATAACGGGACAGCCTAATTTTATTACATCATAAAGTGCTCTAATAAAATAAGTAGATAAAAAATAGTTTATCTTAGAGAGGTGAAGTGTGCGTATCTGCTTATTTATTTTGTGTGTGTTTATATAAGCTATATACTGATAAAGGGAGGGATAAATGAAGGTAAAGTATAAATTGCTTTTACTGGTAGGGGTTTTTGTAATCTTACTGGTATTTGGCATATCCTGGCTTAGCTCTTTAGGGTTGGGCCCTCTGCAAAAATTGCTTTATGTGGTATTATTTGTGGCTGTCTCGCTGATTATCAGTGGATTCGTTATTGCTAAATTGCTTGCTCCTTTGGATACCTTGATAATTGTGGCTAAGGGTATTAGTTACGGTAATTATGATCTTGTTTTGGATATAAAGGGCAATGATGAGTTTGGTAAATTTGCTAAAAGTTTTAATCAGGCAATTGAGGTTATCCATGAAATGCTTATTGAAAAGAGGATGGAAGAAGGAGCAGCAGTTAAGCGTATGTCTATTGTTAAGGAGCTAATGCATCAGATTCGTCAGGCAAGCCTGGAGATTACTTCTTGCGCTGCTCAGATAATGGCTACAACAGAAGATCAGGCTTCCGGAGCTGCGGAGCAGTCTTCAGCCGTTACGGAGACCTCAACTACTATGGAAGAACTTTCCCGCACGGCATCAAGTATTGCGGAAAATGCTTATAATGTAACCAGGTCCGCGGAAAGAACACTTCTTGAGATGAAAGAGGCAAATAATAAAGTTACTGATGCTGCTAAAAAGATTCTTGCTTTGGGGGAGAAATCGCAGACTGTAGGAAAAATTAGCGCAATGATTGATGATTTATCCAGCCAGACAAATCTTCTTGCCTTAAACGCTGCTATTGAAGCTGCCCGCGCGGGTGAAGCCGGCAGGGGTTTTGCCGTAGTAGCAAGTGAGATACGTAAGTTGGCAGAACGTTCCGTCGAATCGACTGAGGAGATTAGACAGGTAATCAATGAAATCCAGGCAGGTACAAATAGTGTTGTTATGGGGATAGAGGAGTCTACCAGAGGTGTATCCGAGGGGTTAAGTATGGTAGGGGATACAGCTAAAATGTCTAAAGAAATCTCCTTAGCTACCCAGCAGCAAAAAAGCGCTTCAAGTCAGGTAGCGGAGGCAATGAGAAATGTCGATACAGTAACAAAGCAATTTGCTGTGTCAGCCAAGCAGTCTGTTTCCAGTGCGCAAAAGTTAAATGAATTAGCTGTTGATCTTAAAAAATCTGTAAATAAATTTAAAGAAGATATGGGCGATAGGGAGTAATCTAAAAAGATGGCCGGTAATTTTAATCGTTCAGAATTTTTTGCTACATTTAAAGCAGAGGTTGATGAGCACCTGAATAAATTAAGCAAGGGCTTAGTCCGCCTGGAGAAGAAACCTGATGATTTTGATTTGATTAAGGATTTATTCCGTACGGCCCATACGTTAAAGGGTGTCGCTCGAATGATGGGTTTTTTTGAGATACAGGAAATATCTCATCGCATAGAAGATATCTTTAGCGCGGTAACGGATAAGCGTTTAAAATTTGTTCCCAAAATAGCAAGTATCATCTTTGAGGCTTTAGATTCTATAAAGAGTACTGTAAGTAGTATTGCCGGAAATAAAAAAGTAACTATTGACGTTTCCTCTATATGTAGTAATTTAGAATTGTGCTTGCCGCAAGATGTAAGTATTCCGGAAAAAAAATCTAAAAAATCTTCCCGAAAAGCTAAGAAAAAAGAAGAGAATGCTGCTTCTCCTGCTGAATCTATCCCCCCTCCTCAGGTAGAATCCGCAGTTGCTATAACAGCTAGCGATTCAGAATTTTTTACATCTCCTTCAGAGGAATATATACGTGTGCCTTTGTCTCGTATAAATAAGTTGCTTAATTTATTAGGGGAGATGGTGATAAATAAAATTAAAGCATCTCAAAAAATAATTACCCTGAAAAAAATTAATAAGCTGACAAAAAATTTCCAGAGAAGATTGGCTGCATTTTCCGAAGAGTTTAAAAATAACGATGATTTTTGTGAAAGCGCAAGCTTTGATTATGCTTTGGAGGCGCTGCATCAGTGTAACGTTGATGCTGAGAAGATAAAAGAGGAAATGCTGGATATTTTTGAAAATATTTCCAATGAAGCCATACACACTGATCCGGTAGTTGATGAATTGCAGGAACGGATGAAAGAAATGCGGATGCTTCCCTGTTCTAGTATCTTTGATGAATTCCCGCGTCTAGTCCGTGATATCGCGTATGAGCAGGCGAAAAAGGTTAATTTGGTGATTAAGGGTGAAGAAACTGAATTAGATAAAAAAGTGCTTGAAGGTATAAAATCTCCGCTTGTTCATATCTTACGTAATTGTGTTGACCATGGTATTGAGACATCTCTTGCAAGGCGTAAGCTTGGTAAAAATGAAGAAGGAACTATAGAACTTTCTGCTTCGCAGGAGGGAGGGCAGGTAGTTATTCGTATATACGATGACGGTAAAGGGTTGGATTTGGATAAAATTAAGCAGATAATTATTAAAAAGAATTTGTGTTCAGAGATAGAACTCAGCGCCATGAATGATGAGCAAATATACGCTTTTATTTTTAAGAGCGGGTTTTCTACTTCTCCTATTATTACGGATATTTCCGGAAGAGGCATAGGATTAGATGTAGTTAAAAATCAGATAGATAAGTTAAAAGGGAAGGTTCATATTGAGTCAGAAAAAGGCAAGGGAGTTTTAATGATCTTAGAACTTCCGCTTACTATCGCGATAATTGATGTGCTTCTGATTAACGTGAGCAATCAAATATGCGCAGTACCTATGCTTTCAATAGAAGAGGCCCTAGAGATTAAGGCAGATAGTATTTCAACGGTAGAGAATAAATTGGTAACTCAAGTAAGAGATCATGCAGTTTCATTATCGCGTCTAGGGGATATCTTGGGAATTGCGCCTATTGTTGAGGAAAAAAACGCTAAACAAAGTAAAACATTATCCGTGATTATAGTTAAATCTTTAGATAAAAGAGTTGGGTTTATCGTAGATGGTGTGATAGGGGAGCAGGAAGTTTTTATCAAGAATCTAGGTGTTCATTTAGGGAAGGTGAGAAATGTTTCCGGAGCAACAGTGTTGGGCACGGGGGAGGTAGTGGTTATTTTAGATGTTGCGGATTTAATAATATCCAGTCGTTTATCTACTGCCGCGCCTGCGCAGGAAAGAGTACCGAGCGTAAAAGGAAAAACCAAGAAGAGAATATTGGTTGTTGAGGATTCTTTAACAACTCGGGAGCTTGAGCGCAGTATTTTGGAGGTTCAGGGGTATTTAGTAGATACGGCTATAGACGGATTAGAAGGTTTGGATAAATTAGCGCAGGCAAAATACGATTTAATAGTTTGTGATGTTCAGATGCCTCGAATGGATGGTTTTGAATTTTGTAAGACATTTAAGCAAAATGAACGCTATGAGGGAATCCCTATAATATTTGTTACCGCGTTGGCAAAAGAAGAAGATAAAAGGCGCGGAATAGAGGTGGGGGCTCAGGCTTATATTGTTAAGACTGCGTTTGACCAGTCAAACCTTATTGATACCATCCAAGGGTTGATAGGATAAAAAATATAGTATTTAAATAAAAAAAAGGTTTATATTAAACGGGGGTTTAAAGATGTCGCTAAAATATAAATTAATCCTAATAACTGCTGGTAGTGTTATTATGAGTGTTATGGGAGTTTTAGGTATAGGATTCTTAGCTATCCATATAAGCATAAAACTGATCGCGCAATTACTCATAGTGTGTTTATTTATTTTCATAGCTTGGCGCATGATTAAAAAGGTGGTGTTGCCGCTAAGTGTTATATTGACGACATCCCGAGGATTAAGTATGGGGAATTATGATCTTGTTCTAGATATTAAAACTAATGATGAATTCGGAAAATTCGCGGTTAGCTTTAATGATACAGTTAATGTTATGCATGAAATGATAATTGATAAGAGAATGGAAGAAGGCGCTGCGGTTAAGGAAAAAAAAGAGTTAGAAGGCGGTATCAGTAAACTTATAGAGACCGCGGTAGCAGCCTCTAGTAATAATGATTTAACGCGTCAGGTAGATACGCAAGTTGTTCCTGTTTTGCAGCCTCTCGCAGAATCTTTTAACCGAATGATTAGAAATTTACGTCAATTAATTAAACAGGTTCGCGATGCAGGGTTAGAGTTAAACAAAGAAGCTTCACAGATTAGATCATCCACAGAGCAGCAGAGTGTAGGGTTAGCTGAGCAATCGTCTGCTGTGACAGAGACCAGTAGTACTATGGAAGAGCTTTCTCGTACCGCATCAAGTATTGCGGAAAATGCTTATAATGTAACCCGAGCTGCGGAAAGAACACTTCTTGAAATGAAAGAGGCAAATACTAAGGTTTCCGAGGCGGCAAAGAAAATCCTTTCTCTAGGTGAGAAATCATACGCTATAGGAAAAATCACAACAATGATTGATGATTTGTCGGGCCAGACAAATCTTCTCGCTCTAAACGCTGCTATTGAAGCTGCCCGCGCAGGCGAAGCCGGTAGGGGTTTTGCAGTTGTTGCCAATGAGGTGAGAAAACTAGCTGAGCGTTCTATTGAGTCGACTGAAGAGATAAGGCAGTTAATCGGTGAAATTCAAGCAGAGACTAATAGCGTTGTTATGGGTATAGAAGATTCCACGCGAGGTGTATCTGAGGGGTTGACCATGGTAGATGATACGGCCAAGATGTCTAAAGAAATCTCTCTGGCTACCCAGCAGCAAAAAAGCGCTTCAAGCCAGGTAGCTGAGGCAATGAGAAATATGGATACGGTCACTAAGCAGTTTGTTGTAGCAGCTAAACAGATAGCGGGTAGTTGTCTTCAATTGAAAAAAATGTCAGAGACGTTTAAAGAAACGATAAGTAAATTTAACCTCGATGAGGAAATTAGTAACACTTGATATTTAAGTATTATTTTCTGTATTGTTAAGTAATGGGAAGGATAGATGAAATTGATTAAACTTCTTATAGTTGAAGATTCTCTTTTGGTATCAAAAATTTTAACCAGGATTTTTGATTCTGATCCAGAATTAAAAGTAGTTGGTGTAGCCGTAACAGGTAGAGAAGGTATTAAGATGTCTATGGACCTTAAGCCGGATATCATAACCATGGATATTATGATGCCTGATATGGATGGAGTTGAGGCTACAAAACAAATCATGGCATATCGCCCCACGCCCATTCTTATTTTAACTGCTTCACATTCGCGAAAGAAAAATAAAGTTTTCCAGGCAATATCGTTTGGCGCCTTGGATGTTTTAGAGAAGACAAATTTTGAGCAAGATTCTACAGGGAATGATGGAGTCGATGATCTTATCGAAAAGATAAAACTTTTATCGAAAATAAAAGTAATTAGGCATCCTCTGGCAAAATTACAGATTAAGCCGAAACCATCTAGTCTGAAAAAAATAATAGAAGGGGTATCTGAAAGTACGACTTTTAACAATATTGTAGTAATCGCAGCCTCAACCGGCGGCCCACAGGTAGTCGCTTCAATTTTAGCGAAAATTCCTCCTAGCATTCCTGCTGCTATTTTAGTGGTTCAGCATATTGCCAGGGGTTTTGATGAAGGTTTTGTGGAGTGGTTATCTAAAAATTGCCCGTTGGAAGTAAAAATACCCCGGGATAACCAAAAACTTGAAATGGGTACGGCTTATGTAGCTCCTACGGATACCCACATGGTAATATATAGAGAAGGAATAATCGGGCTTACCGATGATGCTCCGTGCGGACATTTTAAACCTTCTGCCGATGTTTTATTTGAGTCTGCGGCTAAGAATTATGGTAGTAAAACAATAGGCGTAATATTAACCGGGATGGGTAAAGATGGAGTTTCGGGTATCAAAACGATTAAACAATTAGGCGGAAGAACCATAGCCCAGAATGAAGAATCCTGTGTTATTTATGGTATGCCCAAAGAAGCAATCGAGGCAGGGAATATAGATAAAGTGCTGCCTCCTGAATTAATAGCTGAAGCAATTATTGATATGGTATCGCGCTCAACATAAGGCAAAAGGTAATGAGTGATTTGATAAGAGATGAAAAGAAAATTAACATAGTTGTTTTTACTTTGAGTGGGCAGCATTTTGCTGTAGATGTAAAGTGCGTAAGGGAAGTTTTGATGTTTCGCGAGATTTCTCCGGTGCCTAAAACACCGGAATTTATCGAAGGGGTTATAGATTTACGGGGTCACATTATAGGGATTGTTGATCTGCGTAAATATTTTGATTTAAATAGCCGCCAAATAAATAAAGATACACGTATTATAATTACACGTATTAAAGATGCGTTATTGGGGATTATTGTAGACAGCGTGCTTAAAGTGGTGGATTTAGATGAGCAAAAATTAGAAAATGCGCCGGAGGTTGTAAGTTCTCAAATAAATAATGATGTTATTGCAGGTGTTGCAAAAATTAATGAAAAAATGACCATTGTTCTTGATTTAGCATCTGTATTAAGCGATAAAGAAATAAAACACTTACTACAGGTAAGAAGGAGGAAGATAAATGGCTAAGGTTTTAATCGTAGATGACAGTCCTACCATAGTTGCGCTTCTTAAGAAAGGGCTTGAGTCGGATAAATGTAAGATTATAACTTCTGATAACGGTATAGATGCATTAACTCTTGCGCGAAAAGAAATGCCGGATTTAATGCTTCTGGATTTAATGCTTCCGAAGATGGACGGTTTTCATGTGTGCACAATGATTAAAAAGGACGAAAAGTTAAAGCAAATAAAAGTCATAATGCTTACCGGACGTCAAGATAGTGATTCAAAAAATCTTGGGCTTGAGTGCGGCGCAGATAAATTTATTACTAAAGATACGGACCCTTTAAAAATAATTGAAGCAGCTAATAGTATGCTTCCTTAGGTGATGCTCTCTGTTTTATTTTCTATATAGTTAGAAAAGATTAATCCGATAACATTTTTAGGCCTTAAGTTATGCGCAGATCTTCTTTAGATGGTCACAATTTAAGCAATGATAGTTTTAAGTTCTTTCGTCAACTTATCCTTGATGAAAGCGGTATATATTTTAGCGACGATCAAAAAGATTCCCTGGCCATGTCTTTACTGGAAAGGCTCCTTAAAAATAGTTTTTCCTCTTTTGATGAATATTATAATTTTATAGTTTCTTCTTCTGAAGGGCGTGTTGAATTACACCTTCTCTTGGAATCGATAACTATCGGGGAGACAGAATTCTTTAGGACTCCGGCGCAACTTGATGTGTTTAGTGAATTTATCCTGCCGGAGATAATTCGCCGTAAGTATGATATTTTAAAAAGAGTATCTGCGAATAACTTTCTTGGTTTGGATAATCCGGTTATAAAAATTTGGTCCGCGGGATGCTCTACCGGTGAGGAGCCATATTCTTTAGCCATTAAAATCCTAGAGATTATGCCCGAGGCTAATTATCATACAGTATCTATACTGGCAACAGATGTTAATCGCGAACGCATCTCTCGCGCTAAGCTGGGATTCTACAAGGGGCGTTCATTGCGAAATCTAGGCCCGGCTATTTTAGATAAATATTTTATTCAAAGGGACGATAAATACGAAGTTTCTGATGAGATTAAAAGATTAGTTCGATTCACGGAACACAATTTAGCAAAAGACGCGATTAATATAGAATATATGAAGGGTGTGGATGTTATATTTTGCCGAAATGTACTTATTTATTTTGACCTCGAGACTACAAAGCGGATTATCGATAAATTTTATGAATCTGTAAACGATCAGGGTTCGTTGTTTATTGGTCCGGCTGAAAGCTTATGGCAGATATCAACTAAATTTAAATCAATAGAATTCCCCCATGTTTTCGTATATAAAAAACAACTTACAGATGTTCCTGTATATGAAACAGAAAAACCTTTTATCAACATACCGGAACTTGACCTGGGCTCTATTTCTACGGATGAAGACGAAGATCTTCTTATTGATATAGAAGAAATAGTGGCAAAAAAAGAAAAGTTATCCCATGAAGCAATGAAGGCCCGTTATCAAGAGGGGATTGAGTTGTTTAATCAGAAAGAGCACGATAAGGCTTTAGAGGTATTTAATGGAGTTATTAATTCTGACCCTAATTTTCTTAAGGCTTATTTTGCTAAGGCAACGATACTTTCTAATCAGGGAAAATATAAAGAGGCAGTAATAGAATTAAAAAAAATTATTAAAGCAGATAATCTTTTTATAGAGGCCTATTATCTAATGGGGGTTCTTAGCAACAAACTTGAGGATTTTAGTATGGCAATAGAAGAGTTTAAGAAGGTAATCTATATTGATGGGAAAATAGTTTTAGCGCATTTTAATCTTGCGAACATTTTTTATTGTCAGGGTAAATATGCGGAAGCAAAAAGAGAATTTAAAAACGCGATAAATATACTTGAGAGTAAACCGAAAAATGAAATAATTACATTTTCAGAGGATGTAACAACCGAAGTTTTGCTTGCCGCATGCAAGAAAAATATCGAGACGGTGAGACCGAAATGAGTCAAAGTAAAATTTTAATCGCCGATGATAGTCCTACAGTAAGAAACATGTTGAGTTCTATTTTGCAGGGCGCCGGATATGTTACGCTGACCGCTTCAAACGGTATTGAAGCAATAGAGGCGGCGTATTTAGAGCGTCCGGATACTATACTCCTGGATATATTTATGCCGAAAGTTAACGGTTATCAGGTCTGCCGCTTGCTTAAGGATGATGTAAGTGTTTGTGATATACCCGTAATAATTTTAACGAGCGCGGAAGGAAAAACTGAAAAATTTTGGAGTCTTGAGACGGGTGCGGATGAGTTTATGGTTAAAGATTTCAATACTCCCAAGACTATTCTTAAGACAGTTAAGAAGTTTGTCGCAAGATACAGTAAAATCAAAAGTGATGTTGATATTCCGGGGGTTTCTCTTTCTGATCCTATTGAGATTTTATCCAAACTTTCAGCATTACTCGACAAGCATCTTTACAGCTCGACACTAGAAAGATTAAAAGTTGAAACTATACTATCTAGTCTTGCTGAAGGTTTAGTGGTTGTTGATGAAGAAAGGACGATTACTTCTTATAATCCGATTATGGCGCAGATGACAACTATACCGGTAAAAAACGCATTGGGAAAGAAATGCTGCGATGTTTTTTCGGGGTCATTATGTAAGGATGCATGTTATTTTTATGACGTATTTACATCGGGTAAAGATGCTATTGATGTGGAAGTTGAGTTTAAGTTTGCTCAACGTAGGCGTAATGGAATAATGTCCGCTTTACTTAGCGTATCTTTATTGAGAGATGATGAGCGAAAATTAGTTGGTGCTGTCTGCGTACTAAAAGATATTACTAAAATCAAAGAAGCTGAACAGATAAAAGCAGATTTTATTTCTATGGCAACGCATGAATTAAAGACCCCTTTAAGTATAATTAAAGCAAGCGCGGGAAATGTTTTAGATGGTGTAGTAGGAGAAATAAATAAGCCCCAGAGAGAATGTCTTGAAATAATCAAAAATACTTCTGATCGTTTATTGGATTTAACAAGCGATCTTTTGGATTTATCTAAATTTGAATCCGGTCTATATGAATTAACTATTGAAGATGTTGATGTGGGGAGTATTATACAGCGCTGCCTGAGTGATTTTGAAGTTTTAATTAAACAGAAAAAGATAAAGGTAAGTTCTTTACTGCCTAAAGGTTTATTGAAGATTTCCGCTGATTTTAATAAAGTAGAACAGGTTATGATAAACCTTGTCTCTAATGCTGTTAAATTTACACCTGAGGGCGGAGAGATTAAGATTGAAGTTGAAGAAAAAAAAGATTTTCTGGAGTGTTCAGTAAGCGACACTGGTCCGGGAATTTCCGATGATGCAAAAGCGGATATATTTGATAAGTTTAAACAGATATACGATAAGCAGGCACGTCAGAAAGGTGGAACAGGTTTAGGCTTGTCTGTTGTTAAGGCTATCGTCCAGGCACATAAAGGTGAAGTTTGGGTAGAGTCGGAGATTGGTAAGGGCAGCAAGTTTGTTTTTAAGATTCCCAAGAGGATAGTTAAGAAATAGTGCCTAATAAAGATGCAAAGAAATGCTGGGAGTATTGGCAGTGTAGTCTGGAGACGAGGAATAGCTGTCCTGCTTTTAAGTCCGGACAGCCTTGCTGGCATGTTGCTTCTGGATACTGCGGGAGAGTGAATAAACAAGGTATTAAGAAGTGTTTTACGTGTGAATGGTTCAGGCTTAATCATCCGTAAGGCGCAATCTATTTTATTATGAAAAAAAAGCAAACCAAAAATAAAAAAGTTAAACAATGCAAGAAAAAGACTTCATTGGCCGCAAACGGTTATGGATTTGCGATTAATGCTGGTAAGTCTAATGAGCTCGATATGGAGCTTGATAGGGCGCTTTTCCGCGATATCATCGATGTCATATCTGATATATTAATAGTTATAGATCCTTGTGATTATTCAATACTTACCGCAAACAAGAAATACCTACAAAAGGAAGGGTTTTCATTAAAAGATATCAGGGGTAAAAAGTGCTATGAAATCACCCATAAAAGAAGCTCACCATGTATGCCTCCGAAGGATACATGCCCGATGCAGGAAACTATTAAAACCGGTGAAGTTGCCAGGGCTGAGCATACACATTATGATGGAAAGGGTAAGCCTTATTTTTCAGAAGTAATTACCTATCCCGTATTTGATAGCAGGAAAAAAATAAAAGCCATTGTTCATATTTCAAGGGATATTACAGAGAGTAGAAAAATAGAGGATGAGAGCAGGCGGTATATGCAGAGATTAAAAGAGCTAACGCTGCGGGATCCTCACACGGGACTTTATAATTATCGCTATCTTATGGATAGATTATCAGCCGAAATTGAACTTTGCAAAAGGCATTATTTTTCCCTTTCGCTTTTGATTATTGATATTGATTATTTTAAATCTATAAATGATGTATATGGGCATCAGATCGGAGATAGGGTTCTATTGGAGCTTTCCGGTTTCATTAAGAATCTCCTGCGTAAGAGCGATACTTTAACAAGATACGGCGGAGAAGAGTTTGTTGTTGTTATGCCGCAGGCTACTAAAAGAAATGCTTTAAATACCGCCAATAGAATAATAGAGCAAGTAAATAAACATATTTTTAAAATAGGTAATGTATCTATTAAGATTAGAGTCAGTATTGGTATATCAGAATTTTCCCGAGAGAGTAAATTGACCGAGACAAAGGAAATATTTGATGCCGCAGATAAGGCGCTGCAACGTGCTAAAGAGACTGGAGGAAATCGTACAGCAGTTTTTAGTGCTCTATATAAAGATAAGAAGAAAAGATCCGGGAAGATAAATTACAAGGAAGAAGTAGAGATTCTTAAGAGGAAAATAACAAAATTAGGGCAACGGGTTGATCAGGCGGTACTTGAGTCGATGTATGCTTTTTCTAAGTCTCTTGAGGCGAGAGATTATTATACGGCCGAGCATGCAGATAGAATGATCGCCATTGCTTCAGATATAGGTAAAAAAATAGGATTAAATAAAAATATCTTAGATAATCTGGAGAAGGCCGCTGTTTTGCATGATATAGGTAAAATCGGCATAAGTGATGAGATACTGCGAAAAAAAGGTAAGCTTACTCCCGAAGAATACAAAATAATTAAGACACATCCTCAGATAGGGGCCGAGATTATTCGTGCCGTACATTTTTTAAAAGACGTTGTGCCTATAGTTCTTCATCACCACGAGAGATTGGATGGGATGGGTTACCCGTCACATCTTAAAAACGGAGAGATCCCGTTGTGTGCCCGCATTATTGCAATCGCCGATGCATATCAGGCTCTTACATCTGATAGGCCCTATCGAAAAGCATTTTCGAAGAAAAAAGCATTTCAAATATTAAAAGAAGAAGCGGGCGCGCATTTTGATAAAAAAATCGTGGATACTCTTATACGGATTGAGAAGAAAAAGACTTAAAAAAATAAAATTTGCTCTAATATATGCAAAATGTGTTGACACTTGTTTGCATGTATGATATTTTAAATATTAAATATGATAAAATATATCTTCATAACCGGAGGCGTTGTTTCAAGTTTAGGTAAAGGTATTGCCTCCGCTTCTATTGGTAAACTCCTTGAATCAAAAGGCCTTAAAGTCTCTCTTATAAAATGTGACCCTTATATAAATGTTGATCCCGGTACAATGAACCCCTATCAGCATGGTGAGGTTTATGTTACTGAAGATGGTGCTGAAACAGATTTGGATTTAGGCCATTATGAACGTTTTACGCATGCCCGGCTCTCTAAAGCCAACAATATTACGACAGGTAAGATTTACGATGCCGTAATACGAAAGGAGAGAAGAGGGGATTATTTGGGCAGTACTGTTCAAGTTATTCCGCACATAACAGATGAAATAAAACACTCAATAACGAATGTTGCCAAGAATACTAATCTTGATGTAGTTATTGTCGAAATTGGCGGAACTGTCGGTGATATTGAAAGTCTTCCGTTTTTAGAGGCGATAAGACAATTAAAGCAGGCATTAGGACGGGGTAATGCAATTGATATACACCTGACACTTGTTCCTTATATAAAAACTGCCGATGAGGTTAAGACTAAGCCTACACAACATAGTGTGGGAAAGCTTAGAGAGATAGGAATCCAGCCTGATATACTTCTCTGCCGTACGGAAAAATCACTTTCATTAGATGTGCGTGAAAAAATTGCTTTATTCTGTAATGTAGGAGTTGAAGCTGTCATACCTGCACAGGATGTAGAAAGTATTTATGAAGTACCCTTAATGCTGCAAGCAGACAAATTAGACGAGTTAGTATTAAGAATGCTTAATATAACTTATAAAACGCGTGATTTAAAGGATTGGCGGGATAAAGTTGTAAGAAGAATTAAGGATCCTAAAAAGTCAGTGAAAATTGCTGTTGTGGGTAAGTATATAGCTCTGCAGGATGCTTATAAGTCAATTTATGAAGCCCTTAAACACGGGGGTATTTTTAATGATACTGGAGTTGATATAAAGAAAGTTGATGCTGAAAATATTATACGTCAGGGGTCTCACGCATTCCTTAGTGATGTAGACGGAATACTGGTTCCCGGTGGCTTTGGCGGCAGGGGTGTTGAAGGTAAGATCCAGGCAATACATTTTGCCCGGGTAAATAAGATTCCTTATTTAGGTATTTGTCTGGGTATGCAGGCAGCTGTTATTGAATTCGCGCGTAATGTTTGCGGATATAAAGATGCAAATTCTACGGAACTCAATAAAAAAACGCGGCATCCTGTAATTAGTCTCCTAGAAGAGCAGAAGAAGACGAAGAATCTGGGCGGGACAATGCGTCTGGGTGCCTATAAATGCTTTATAAAGACAGGGACATGCGCGTATTCAGCTTACAAACATAATCTCGTATCTGAGCGTCATAGACATCGGTATGAATTTAATAATAAATATCGTTCTATTTTTAGTAAAAAAGGTATGGTATTATCAGGAATATTCAAGCCTAAGAATCTTGTTGAGATAATTGAGTTAAAAAATCATCCTTGGTTTGTAGCGGTGCAATTTCATCCTGAATTTAAATCAAAACCGGATAATGCGCACCCGTTGTTTCGTGATTTTATTAAAGCCGCAATTAAGAACAGTGGTTCGTGATTCGTTATTATGTGCTGTTACTGAATGGAATGTATCCCGCCGTTGGCGGGATCAATTCACGCATATAACTTACTCACATGTTTATGTTCGTAAGTTATGCGTTCATTGAAAGGAGGAGTATTATGTGGAGAACGGTTTTGTTCGAACCCATAAGTAATTTACTTAGCCGCATTGGTGTATTGTTAGGTAATCTTGTCCTGGTAATTATTATTCTTGTTATCGGCTGGCTTATCGCAAAGTTTATCCAGCGTCTAATTACTAGGCTGCTTAAGCTTATTAAGATTGATTCAATTGCCGATCAAATCGGGGCAAACTCTTTTTTAGCTAGAGGCGGAATTAAGTTTACACTGGCCGAATTAATAGGCGCAATATGTTATTGGCTGGTTTTACTTATTGTGGTAGTAGTGGCTGTAAATTCCGTGGGCCTAACTATGGCAGCAGATCTACTGAATCAAATTATACTTTATATACCGAATGTTATTATTGCTATAATCGTATTAGCGTTAGGTATGTTTGTGGCAACTTTTTTATCTGCGACAGTTCAAACAGCCGCAGCTAACGCTGGAATTGACCAAGCAAAACTACTGGCTAAAATAGTTGAAGTTATTATTATTGTTCTTGCATCAGTTATTGCTTTGGAGCAGCTTAATATTGGAGCTGCGGTTATTAACACCTTGATAACTATTATTCTTGCAGCTTTAGGTTTGGGGCTTGCTTTGGCGTTTGGTTTAGGTTGTAAGGATTTAGTAGGTGAAATGGTAACAGAAGCAGTTGAGAAATTAAAGAAAAAATAAGTAAAAATTAATTGGTTTAATATTCACCCCGTCCGTCAAGGATCGCTGGCGGACGGGATTTTTATAGAAAGCTTACGAGGAAAAATAGATGTTTAAGCTTAATATTTTGTATCTTGCGCCAATAGGTTCGGCATTAGCATTATTATTTGCCGCATACCTTTCGTTTAGAATTTTTAGATTTAGTGAAGGCACTGAAAAAATGCGGGAGATTGCCAATGCCGTAAAAGTAGGCGCAAAAGCATACATTAAGCGTCAATATTTAGGCGTGTCTTTGTTTTTCGGTGTCGTATTTTTAATTTTACTGGCACTTTCCTTAAATGATTATCTTCCGGTTTTTGTTCCTTTTGCTTTTTTAACCGGAGGATTTTTTTCCGCGCTTGCTGGATATATCGGCATGATGGTATCTACAAATTCCAGTGCCCGCACCGCATGCGCAGCAGAGAAAAGTTTAAATAGCGGATTGACAGTTGCATTTTCATCCGGGGCTGTTATGGGTTTGGTAGTTGTTGGGTTAGGGCTCTTGGATTTGAGTATATGGTATTTTTTACTTGATTGGTATTATACTAAAAATCCTTTACCAATAGGGGTAGATAAAATAGGGGTAATTACTTCGACTATGCTATGTTTTGGTATGGGCGCGAGCGCGCAAGCTCTCTTTGCCAGAGTAGGTGGGGGTATATTTACTAAGGCTGCGGATGTGGGAGCGGATTTAGTAGGAAAAATCGAAGCCGGTATACCTGAAGATGACCCTAGGAATCCCGCGGTTATTGCGGATAATGTAGGAGACAATGTTGGAGATGTCGCAGGTATGGGTGCGGATTTATATGAGTCTTATGTAGGTTCAATAGTTGCGACAATGGCTTTAGCAGTGGCTGCGGGCTTAGGCATAAAGGGTGTTACAATTCCCTTGGTTATGGCCTCAGTCGGTGTAGTCGCTTCAATTATCGGTACTTTCTTTGTGCGCTCCGGAGAGAAAGCAGACCAGGGGACTCTTCTTTGGGCGCTGAGAAGGGGTGTATTTTCTGCGGCATTTATTATGGCAGTTGTATCCTATTTTATTATTAAATTTACCTTAGGTGTTGAATATATGGGTGTCTATTGGGCTGTTTTATCCGGTCTTGTTACCGGTCTTTTAATTGGGTTATCTACGGAATTTTTTACATCCGCTAAGTATTCTCCAACCCGTTCAATTTGCCTTAGCGCGAAAACCGGCCCGGCAACTGTTATTATAAGCGGGCTCGGTGTGGGTATGCTTTCGACGGCTATTCCTATTATTGTTGTAGTTATAGCAATTCTTCTTAGTTTTTATTTATCAGGAGGGGCATCTAATTTTAATATGGGCATTTATGGTGTGGGTATCGCGGCAGTAGGCATGCTTTCTACGTTAGGTATAACTCTTGCCACAGATGCTTATGGACCCGTGGCTGATAATGCCGGAGGAAATGCTGAGATGTCCGGATTAGGTAAAGAAGTACGAAAAAGAACGGATGCTTTGGATTCATTAGGTAATACAACGGCTGCAACCGGTAAAGGTTTTGCTATTGGCTCAGCTGCTTTAACTGCTCTTGCGCTAATCGCAGCTTATAAAGAACAAATTGGCATATTGGGCAAAGAAATGGATTTATCGCTTATGAATCCGCGGATTATCTGTGGGTTATTTATAGGAGGAATGCTGCCGTTTTTATTTTCAGCGCTTACTATGGGAGCAGTTGGTCGGGCAGCCAGTAAAGTTGTCATGGAGGTTAGGCGTCAGTTTAAGGAAATTAAGGGTTTGATGGAAGGTAAGGCCAAACCTGATTACGCAAGATGCGTTGATATCGTAACGGCAGCCGCTCAGAAAGAAATGATCTTGCCTGCACTTCTTGCGATATCTGCTCCGATTATTGTCGGTATTTTTATCGGTATTGAAGCAGAGGTAGGACTTCTTGTCGGATCCTTAGTCTGCGGTTTTGTTTTGGCAATTATGATGGCGAATTCCGGAGGAGCATGGGATAACGCCAAAAAATATATTGAAGGCGGAGAATGTAAAGAATGCGGAGGTAAGGGATCCTTTGAGCATAAGGCAACTGTGGTGGGAGATACAGTAGGAGACCCTTTTAAGGATACATCCGGTCCGTCATTAAATATTCTAATAAAATTAATGTCTATGGTTTCTATCGTTTTTGCTTCGTTTGTTGTAGCTAATAGCTTAGTTAAGTAATTTCGATAAAACAGTCTTATATTTTTTCGCTCAAGTTGCAATTTTTCACGTCAGTTTCTCGGTATTTTAAGCGCCACCGAACTCCCCCGACGGTACCGTCGGGGTCAAACATGCGGCTGGCGTCTTTCTTGTCTTTTTCATCCAAGAAGTATTCCTTAAAAGACCTGCGACTCCTGACTAAATTGCAAGTTCGTTTAAAAACATAAGACTGTTTTTACTTATCTAAAATGGGCAAAAAATTCCTAAGGTGTTTATGTATAAAGCCTGTATTATTTTTTATTAGTTAAATAATGATTCAAACTATCTACGAAGACGATTACATTTTAGTTATAGATAAACCTTCCGGACTTCTTACCGTACCTACTCCTAGGAAAGAAAAAAATACACTCACCTCTATTCTAAATAAGAATTTAAACAAAAAAAATATAAGGCTTTATCCGTGTCATCGCCTGGATAGGGATACTTCGGGCCTTATTATCTATGCGAAGAGTAAAAAAATCCAGCAGGCAGTGATGGATGATTTCCGTAAGAGAAAAGTAAAAAAAGAGTATATTGCATTTGTGCGCGGGGTACCTAAGAAAACCGGAGAGATTAAAAGCTATATTAGGCGTGATCTGCGAGATCCTTTAAGGCTTGCCGAAACTCACTATTGCGTGATAAATCAGTTTAAGGATTTTGCTCAAGTGCATGTTTTGCCTAAGACGGGCAGGACTAATCAGATAAGGATTCATTTTAAGCAGATTGGGCATCCTTTATTAGGGGAGCGGCGTTTTGCCTATAGGCGTGATTTTAAGATTAAATTTAAGCGCACGGCTCTTCATGCAAGCCGCCTGGAATTTTTTCATCCGGTAACTAAAAAAAAGTTAAGTTTTTATTCTGCTTTACCATTGGATTTAAAAAGTTTGATTCAGTCACATTCTTGAATTCAGCTTCGATTAAGGTATTTTTTTCTTGCGCCCCAAAAGTATTTGCGGCATCAAGTAAAAATTTAATCGCCAGCCAGCAGATTTTTCTTGACAATCAAAATTATTTTAGTATAGTAGTAACATATTAGTATTTGTGAAACATTTAACTAACATTTCCTTATCCACAGGGATAGACCGTCCTAATACCTTTAAAGGATGGGTCTCTATATGATTAATAAAATTCCTCAAGCAGCAGTTCCGAGACTTTCGTTGTATTATCGGGTTTTAGTAGAATCGCGCGGTAAAGATTATGTTTCTTCTGATGAGCTTTCGAAATTAACTAACTTTACGGCTGCTCAAGTTAGACGTGATTTAACCTATTTTGGCCAATTTGGTACACCCGGTAAGGGGTATGAGGTTGAGGCATTAAAAAAAGCTATTTTATCAATTCTTGGTACGGATAAAAATTGGGATGTTGTTTTAGCCGGTGTTGGTAATTTAGGCACAGCTTTGCTTTCTTATAAAGGATTTGAGAAACAAGGATTTAAGATTATTTGTGCCTTTGATAATGATTTGCGTAGAGTTGGTAAGACGTTGGAAGGAATTAAGATACAGGATATTAGTGAATTAGGAAATACTGTAAAGGAACGTAATATTTCCATTGGTATTGTTGCCACACCCGGTGAAGGCGCGCAGGAGGTAATAAATATTTTAATAAAATCCGGAGTCAAAGCTATACTTAATTTTGCTCCTATCAGACCACAGGTTCCGCCTTCGGTAGGTCTGCTTAATATAGATCTTTCAATCGAGCTTGAGAGATTAGCCTATTTTTTAACTAAATCAAAAAGTTAATTTTTTCCTAAGGTCGTGATTGATTTCACTGTGAGCTATTTAACAACCATTAGATAAATACAGTGGGGTGCTGCGTAAAGCGCAGTGCAACCATTGGGTAAATACAGTGGGGTGCTGTGCGAAACGCAGTACAATCGCTTGTTAGGTTTTGTAGTTTGTGTAGCTAAAGTTTATCGGGGCTAAACATATAATATGAAGAAAAAACAATATACATTCAAGGGCGGGTATCGTTTCAGGCGAATTGAGGGTTGTCCGCGTGATATGCTGACTACGCAAGATATTCCTAATGAAGTGCTTATTCCTTTAAAGCAAGGTTTTGGGATGGGTGTTGTTTCTTTGGTAAAGGAAGGTGATATTGTAGTCGCAGGACAGATTATCGGAAGGGATGATTCAAATGTCTCAAGCCCTGTGCATGCATCTGTATCTGGGGTAGTTAAAGAAATAAAGCTTTCAAACTATTTGGGGCATGAAACTCAAATAGTAAGAATATCTACCCGGAAAGATAAAGCAGATGATTGTAAAAAAGTTAAAGGGTTTACTTCTGATTGGGCGAAACTAAAAAATGAGGAAATTGAAAGCATATTGTATTTAGCTGGCGTAACTTCTTTAGATAAATCAGGAATTCCCACAAAATTTAAAAGCTCAATCATTACCCCTAAAGATGTTAGAAGTATTATTGTTCCTGCAATCGGATTTGACGTTTATAATCTTTCTCAAGAATTATTATTGGGCGAAAAAAGGGTTTTAGATTACATAGAAGGATTACGGATTTTGCATGCTTTTATGCCTCAGGCTAATATTTACCTTGCCTTAAGTAAGACTGATATGCAGATTAATGAAAAGTTATCTGAGGCTGTTTCTCAATATGGCTTTATCAATATTATTTCTTTAGAGCCAAAGTATCCTCAGGGGTATGATGAGATGCTTGTTGCGACTGTTTTGGGTGAGAAGTTTCCATTTGGCTATTATGCCGCTAATCTCGGGGTAATTGTTTTAAACGCTCAGACAATACTTTCCGTATATGAGGCAGTAGTAAAAGGGAAGCCTTTAATTGAGCGTACTATTGCCATCTGCGGACCGGGGTTTAATGATACGCCGCATTTGAAGGTGAGGATAGGTACGCCTATAGCGGATATTCTTAAATCTTATTTAAGAACTGATGTAAGTTCGCGAATTGTTTTAGAAAATACACTTGTGGGTGATAAACTTACAGATTTATCTTTACCTGTAACTAAGGCAACTTCTAAGATTATTGCTTTGCCGGAGAATAATAAGAGAGAGTTTTTCTCATTCCTTCGCTTGGGCGTTAAGCGCGATGCTTATTCTAATACGTTTGCATCAAGTGTTTTTCCGTTTTGTGATAAGACCCTGGATACGAATATTCACGGAGAACTGAGGCCATGCATAAGCTGTAATTATTGCGAAGAAGTTTGCCCTGTGCAGATAATTCCGCATTTATTGGGTAAGTATGTAAAAAATAATATAATCGATGATTCTTTAGTAAGATTTAAGATTTTTAATTGTATTGGATGTGGTTTATGCAGCTATGTGTGTCCTTCGAAAATTCCCCTTCTTGAACTTATAAAAGAAGGCGAGAAAAAATTGGCCATGGAGGGAATCGAACGGTCGAGCAGCATTTTACCGCATTTTAAGTTAAAAGGGCTTAAAGAATACAAAGGAATAACTACTAAATTATGAAGATAGTCCGTAAGGCGTTGGATATAAGTTTTAAGCTAGTAGAGAAGAATAAATTTCTAAGTAAATTTAAACCGGTATTAACTGCTCTGGATGGAGCTCTTTTTGGCACGGATGAGCTAAATACGGTTCCTCACATAACCGATTATCTTGATATAAAACGTTATATGAGTTTTGTGATTATTGCTCTTCTTCCTGCTGTAGCTGCAGCGGTTTATTTTTGGGGACTGCGTGTGATCTTAGTCATACTTGTTTCTTATATAGCCGGCGGTGTGGTAGAAGTTGCTTTTGCGGTTGCGCGAAAGAAAGAAATACATGAAGGATTTTTGGTTACGGGATTAATTTTTCCGTTACTGCTTCCGCCGTCTATTCCTTTATGGGTTGTAGCCCTTGGGGTTATGTTTGGTGTATTTTTTGGAAAAGAAGTATTTGGCGGAACAGGTAAAAACATATTTAACCCGGCGATTGTCGGCAGGATTTTTTTAACTATATGCTTTCCTTTGATAATGACCGTAGGTTGGCCCAAGCCTTATATCGGGGGTTTAGGGGGGTTTAGTAAATTTGGCGTGGATGCCATAACAGCTGCGACACCTTTAAATGCTTTTCGTAGTGAGAATGTCTTAGCATCATTTAGTGATTTACTGTTTGGGTTTAGCGGGGGATGTATCGGTGAAGTCTTTAGGTTGGGAATAATTCTCGGCGGAATATTTTTGATTATAACACGTATAGTTAATTGGCGCATACCTTTTTCCTATTTAGCTTCGGTAGCTATATTCTCACTTATCGGCAATAATTTAGCACCCCTAAAATTTGCACCGCCAAGTTTTCAGCTTTTAACCGGCGGGCTTCTTTTTGGCGCGATGTTTATGGCTACTGATCCGGTAACTTCACCTTTTACCAAGGAAGGGAAATGGGTAGGGGGGATATTGCTAGGATTATTAACAGTTTTAATTCGTGCGCTTTCCGGTTATGTTGAAGGGGTTATGTTCAGCATACTTTTAATGAATGCTTTTGCGCCTTTAATTGATCATGTTGTGCTTGCAGTAAAATATAAAGAACCTAAGAAGGTAACTGGTAAATTAAAACCAACCACCTAATATAAATGAAAGTATTAAAAATTATCATTTTCGTTGTACTTCTGGGAAGCTTCTTTACTACGTTGCTTGTTGCGATTAATCATTATACGACTCCCATCATCCAAAAGAATGAGGAGCTTAAGAAGAAGAGAAGCGTACTTGATGTTTTTGATATTTCTTACACCAAGGAAAACTTAGAGGATATATTCTCTGATAATATTGAAGTAGTACAAAAAGAAAATAAGGAATTCTATCTATCTCTCTCAAGGGAGGTTGCATTTGGAATTAAGGGTTCGGGTGTATGGGGTCCGATTAAAGGAATTATTGCTTTTAATCCGGATTTTGAAAGTATTAAAGGGATAACTATTATACATCAGGAGGAGACTCCCGGTTTAGGGGGCAGGATTAGCGAAGAAGAATACTTAGCTAAGTTTCAGGGTAAAAAAGTATTCCCAGCTTTAAAAATTGTGCCTCATGGTAAGGCAAAGGCAGAAAATGAAGTGGATGCGATTACAGGAGCTACAATGACGAGTAAGGCATTTGAAGAATTAATAAATAATCAGGTGGGAGAGTATTTAGCACTTATTAAGGAAAACTAGAATATGGCAAAGAACATAAAAAAACTTCTACGCGCGAAAGGGTTTAAGGTTATGATGATTGGCCTTTGGCGCGATAATCCTGTTTTTTGTATGCTTTTAGGTATTTGTTCCGGTTTAGCCGTAACAAATAAAGTAGAAAATGCCATTGCTATGGGTGCCGGCGTTACCTTTGTTTTAATCTTTACGGCTCTTACTATCTCCGCTTTAAGGAATTTTATACCTGCTCGTGTGCGTATTATAACTTACATGATAGCCATTGCTTCTTTTGTAATTATTGTAGACCGTTTCCTGCAGGCTTTTTATCCTGTAATACGTGAAGCTATCGGTCCTTATGTCGGGCTTATTATTACCAACTGTATTATCATGGGAAGAGCCGAGGCTTTTGCCAGTAAGAATAAAATAACGCATTCTATGATGGATGGATTGGGTGTTGGATTGGGCTATTCGTATACACTGGTGATTATTGCTATTGTGCGCGAGTCGCTAGGCTTTGGTACTATTTTAGGTTTTAGGGTCATGCCTGATGGTTGGACAAATTGGGTAATGATGGCTATGGCTCCGGGGGCATTTTTTGTATTGAGTATTTATTTGTGGATAACAAGAACTATCGCAGGAGTTGAGTCCAAGGAATAATTATGGGTAATTTATTAACTATTTTTATTGCTGCTGTTTTTACGCATAATATTGCGCTTACCTATTTATTAGGCATGTGTCCTTTTATAGCTTTATCTAAAAGTTTTAAGACTGCTTTTGGTATGGGTATTGCCGTAATTTTTGTAGTAACGCTTACGGCAGCTATTAACTGGCCTATTTATCATTTAATTCTTGTTCCGGCAGGATGTGAGCTTATTTACTATATCGTTTTTATCATTGTTATTGCCGCAAGCGTTCAGCTGGTTGAGATGATTATGGAGAAATTTTTTGTCGTTTTGCAGGCTTCTTTCGGGATTTTTCTTCCGCTGATAACCGTAAATTGTACAGTATTGGCAGTCTCCCTTTTTATGGTGCTAAGAAGCTATTCATACTTAGCCACTATTGTTTTTGCTTTTGGTTCAGCCGTAGGCTGGATGCTGGCAATCTTGATAGTTGCAGCGATAAATGAAAAATTAAGATTAGTTTCAGATATTCCTAAGGGGCTTCGCGGCCCGGGCATTATCATGATTATCGCGGGAATTATTGCTTTAGCGTTTTTAGGTTTTGGAGGGATGGTCAGGATTCAATAGTTTCCTTATCAAAGTTTATTTATTATGAATTTTTTACCTGTAATAGTAATGAATGGGATTCTTCTCGTGGTAACGGTTTTGCTTACCATCGCCGACCGCGTGCTTATTAATTATGGTGAATGTAAGATAACCGTTAAGCAGGAAGACCAGGAGAAGGAGTTTGTTGTTGAAGGCGGGAATTATTTAATTGCCGATCTTACCGCGAATGATATAAATGTTTCATCTTCTTGCGGTGGTAAAGCAACTTGTGGGTATTGCAAGATAAAAGTATTAAACGGCGGCGGTGAAATACTTCCTACCGAGGAAATATTTATGAGCCGCGAGGAAAAACATGATAATATGCGTCTTGCTTGTCAGGTTAAGGTAAAAAATGATATCAATATATACATCCCGGATTATTTAACTACTATTAGAAATATAGTAAAGAACCGTAGCTATGATCCTAAACTAAGATGGATATTTAATATAACTGATTTAAAGAAAGAAGCAGAAGATGATGAGCGATTTGTGACCAAACTTGATAAGTCAGAAAAGTCCAGAGTTGAAGAGATGGTTGATGCTTACAGGAATACCAAGGGAGCTCTTATTTTTATTTTACAGGAAATTGATCGTACCTATGGTTATTTTCCTGAAAATGTCCTTTGGTATGTATCGCAGCTTATGGAACTTCCGTTTACGCATGTATTTCGCGTTTCTACTTTTTATAATGCTTTTAGCCTTAAGCCAAGAGGCAAAAATATTATTAGGGTTTGCATGGGGACATCTTGTTATGTTAAAGGCGGAAATAAAATATTACATTCTTTAGAGAATAAATTAGGTATAAAAGTCGGTGAGACGACAAAAGATTTGAACTTTAGCCTTGATACGGTTAACTGTATTGGTTGTTGTGGTCAATCACCGGCAGTATCTGTTAATGATGATATTTATGGATATGTGAAAATAAGCAAGGTAGATGACGTTTTAAAGAAGTATAAATGAAGCCCAAGCTTACGAACGATTTCGCTTCGTAAGCTTGCTGGCTGAATCTACCCTTGACATCAAAGATGTCAAGGGTTCAATTCCGACGCAAAAGTTATGTCGTTTTTAACTCCATAACCTTTGTCGTCATTGAAGGAGTTAATTATGCCAAAATTAAAACCGGAAGATTTAGATAGGATAGCTGCGAAGATGAAGAAAACAATAAATCTGCGCGAGGGAGAGTCTCGCGCAAGAGTGATTGTGCATATGGGTACATGTGGAATTGCCGCAGGTGCTAGAACTGTTATGACCGCCCTTATGGAAGAAATTGAAAAGCGCGATTTAAAAGATGTGATTTTAACATTGTCCAGCTGTGCGGGGTTTTGCAGTCGTGAACCTATGGTAACAGTTGAAATGAAGAATGAACCGCCGGTTAAATACGTAGATTTAACGCCTGATAAGGCTAAAGAAATTTTAGAAAAACACGTAATTGGCGGAAATATTGTTAAAGAATACGCCTTGGCAGTCGGCAGCGAGAGAGTGCTGTAAGTGAGGGCACAGCTTACGGAATGTTAATGACGTAAGGTGTCTGTCCGAACTTACCCTTGACATCAAAGATGTCAAGGGTCTAATTCCGACGTACAAGTTATATAGTTTATAGCTTTATAACTTGTGTCGTCATTAGAGGATATAAGTTATGCAGCGTTTACATGCAATGATTTGCACATGTACCAATTGTATATCTAATGGTGCATTAAAAATAAAGAATGCCCTTGAGGCTGAAATCGTAAAACAGAGCCTTGAAAATGATGTTTTAGTTGTACAAACTGGAGCAAGCGGTCTTTGTGTTAAAGGGCCGATACTTATAGTCCAGCCTGACGGTATCTTCTACCAATATATACAAGAGAAAGATATTCCCAATTTAGTCCAGGAACATTTCTTAAAGGGTAGGCCGGTAAAGGAGCTTATGTATGTGCCCGAAGGAAAAGATATCCCTATTCCTAAAATAAGTGATATTCCGTTTTTTAAGGATCAGAGACTTATTGCTTTAAGGAATCGCGGTATAATAGACCCCGAAAGCATTGATGAATATATCGCTAATGATGGTTATAAAGCGCTGGCAAAAGTTTTAACCGGTATGAGCCCTGAAGACGTAATAAAGGAAATTACCGATGCGGGCCTGCGCGGTAGAGGCGGTGCTGGATTTCCAACAGGTAAAAAATGGGATATATGCCGCAGTCAGGTATTAGAGAAAAGAAAACAAAGCAAAAATCTTCGTTGTTATGTTATATGTAATGCTGATGAGGGAGATCCAGGCGCTTTTATGGATAGGAGCATAGTTGAAGCTGATCCGCATTCTATCATTGAGGGTATGTGCATAGGTGGATATGCCATGGGGGCAACGGATGGATATATATATTTAAGAATTGAGTATCCATTAGCTATCGCCAGGATGAAGACTGCGATAAAGCTTGCAAAGGAATATGGCCTCTTAGGAGAAAATATATTTGGTAGTGATTTTAGTTTTGATATTGAAATTTTTGAGGGTGCGGGTGCCTTTGTTTGCGGAGAAGAAACTTCCTTGATTCATTCTTTGGAAGGTATAGTTCCTGAACCAACACAGAAACCTCCATTTCCTGCGCAATCCGGTCTCTGGGGAGCCCCTACTAATATTAATAATGTAGAGACCTGGGCCAATGTTCCCATGATAATAAGTTGGGGGGCTAAGTGGTTTTCTCAGATAGGCACAGAGACAAGCCGTGGGACAAAAGTTTTCTCTCTTGCCGGCAATGTAAATAATGCCGGATTAGTTGAGGTCCCCATGGGGATAACCTTACGCGAGATAGTTTATGATATTGGCGCTGGTATACCTAATAATAAAAAGCTTAAAGCGGTTCAGACCGGAGGTCCATCCGGAGGGTTTATTCCCGCGCGTCTTCTCCATCTTCCCGTAGATTATGAACGTCTTAAGGAAGTGGGAGCTATAATGGGTTCAGGTGGAATGGTGGTAATGGATGAGGATACCTGTATTGTTGATATCGCAAAGTTTTTTCTCACATTTACAAGTGATGAATCTTGCGGGAAGTGTTCTACTTGCCGGGAAGGTTCAATAACACTTATTGAAATTCTTGATAAAATATCTAACGGAGAGGGAGAGGAGTCAGATTTAGATTATTTAGAGGAGCTTTGTATTGCGATAAAAGATGCTTCAATGTGTGGTCTGGGCCAAACTCTGCCAAATCCGGTATTAAGCACTCTGCGGCATTTCCGCGATGAATTTCTGGATCATATAAAACATAAAAAGTGTCCCGCGGGGGTATGTAAACCGTTAGTAAGGTATTATATTAATGCTGATAAATGCACGGGGTGTACGCTTTGTGGGCGTGAATGTCCTGCTGATGCAATTTCCGGTATGGTAAAAAAACCGCACGAAATAGATTTAAATAAATGTACTAAATGCGGTATCTGTGTAAAAGTCTGTAAGATAGGAGCTGCGTATTCAAAATGAACCCAGCCCTTCCTAAAGGATGGGATAAGCTTGAGAAGGAAGGACTGGGTTCATTCCGCCCTTCTTAAAGTAGAGCGATAAATAAGGTAGAGCGGGTATAAATATAATTTTAAGTGAAGTATAAAATTTAGAAAGGAAGGACGGGGTGAAATTAAAACAGTTAAAAGAGGTATTAAACGCAAAAGTATTGTACGGAGACAAATTTTTAGACAAAGATGTAAAAATGGCCTGTGGGTCTGATTTAATGAGCGATGTGTTGGCATTTATTAAGGCAGATGCCGTACTTTTGACCGGCCTTACTAATCCTCAGGTTGTGCGTACCGCGGAGATGGCGGAAGTAATTGCGATTTGTTTTGTGCGTGGCAAAAAGCCGCAAGAAAAAACCTTGAAATTAGCTCAAGAGAAAGAGATCCCGGTTTTAGTGAGCGAGTTTTCCATGTATGCCTGTTGCGGCAGGTTATATAAAGAAGGTTTGCTTAGTTGTGATGGGTTAAAATGAATAATGAAAAAAAGATTACCAAAGTTCAGGAATTAGTTTACGAGTTAAAGGTACGTGATGCTATGAGAAAGGATATAATTCGCTCTAGTCCGGATATCTTAATGAGCGAATTAGGAGAGACACTAAGGTCTAATCGTATCTCCGGTACACCCATAGTTGAGCATGATAAATTAGTAGGAATAATAAGTATTGAAGATTTTATTAAGTGGCTCGCGGAAGGAGGAAAAGATTGCCCCATAGAAAGCAGGATGACCAGATCGATTAAAACCCTGTATGATGATGAGCCGCTGGTTCATGCGATTGGTAAGCTTGACAAGTTAGGGTTTGGGCGTTTTCCTGTGATTGATCGGGCAACCGGTAAATTGCTGGGGGTAATTACTAAAGGTGATATTATTGAAAGTTTGCTTCGTGAGCTAGAGATTGATTATCATGAAGAAGAAATTCATCGTTATCGCGCGAGTCATATATTTGAAGATATTATAGCTGATAAAACCATTTTGAGGTTTGAGTATTTTGTCAAAGGTAAAGATTTTAATCGGGCAGGTGAGGTATCCAGCGGAATAAGAAAAACGTTGACGCGTCTAGGTATTCACCCTCAGATTGTCCGTCGGGCAGCCATTGCTTCATATGAGGCGGAGATAAATGTTGTTTCTTATACCAGTGGCGGAGAGATATCTGTTCGAGTGCAGTCAGATAAGATACAAATTCATGTTACGGATTCCGGTCCGGGTATCCCCGATGTTGCCCAAGCATTAAAACCGGGTTATTCTACCGCGCCTGAATGGATCAGGAATCTTGGTTTTGGCGCTGGCATGGGCCTATGTAATATTAAAAAATGTGCTGATAAATTAGATATAGAGTCGACCGTTGGTAAAGGTACACGTCTTAAGATATGTATTAATATGAAAGCCGGATAAAATGAAATCCCGTTTCGCCCCTAGAAATTTCGGAGAAATTTCAGGGATTAAGTCCTCGCAATTCTCTGAATTGCAGAGGATAAGAAGTATCAAAATTTTCTCCCCGTGGAATTAGAAGAATTCCCGGGACTAAAGTCCTCGGAATTTCACGGAGTGAAATTCCAGAGGGTGCGATAATTTTGATACACTCAACCCCGCCAAAAAACGCGGGACAGGCGGGATCAATTCGCCCGCCACTGATTCAATGGCGGACTCATTGAGGTGAAAAATGAAATTAAAAGAAATAGTAGAAAAAATGAGCTTAGAGGTAATAGGTACGGCTACGGATTTAGATAGGGAAGTAACAGGGGGGTATGCAAGCGATCTTTTAAGTGATGTGCTAGCTAATGCGCGAGAAGGTGATTTATGGATTACCTTACAGATTCATAGTAATGTTGTGGCAGTGGCTAGCATGAAAGGGCTATCCGGCATTGTATTGATAAACAATAGAGAGCCTGAAGAAGATACTGTTAAAAAAGCAGAGAGTGAGAATGTGCCGATTCTAGTAAGTAAGATGCCGGCATTTGAACTAGTCGGTAAGTTGTATGCTCTGGGTATTAAGGGGTCCCAAGATAATGCTTAGCCCCGCCTTTCCCAAAGGAGGGAATAAGCTTAGGAAGGACGGACGGGATGAAGGAGTTTAAGATGGATTTGCATATCCATACTTGTTTGTCTCCGTGTGGTGATTTAGAAATGTTGCCGAGGTCAATTGTTAAGCAGGCGAAAGAACGCGGTCTGGATGTAATTGGAATCTGCGATCATAACTCAGCAGAGAACGCAGCTGCTGTAAGGAAGGCAGGCGAAAGAGAGGGGCTAAAAGTCTTTGTGGGTATAGAGATAACCTCATCCGAAGAAGTACATATCTTAGCTTTTTTTGATAAGAACAAAACCTTAATGCAAATACAGGATATTGTTTATAAAAATTTATCCGGAGAAAACAATGAAGAGTTCTTCGGGAAACAATTGATTGTGGATGAGTACGATAAATCAGGCGGCAGTAATAATAAGTTGTTGATTGGTTCAACCGATTTAACATTAAGAAGGATAGTTAAGCTGGTTCATGATTTCGGCGGTATAGCCATTGCTTCGCATATTGATAAACAAACATTCAGCGTTATTAGTCAATTAGGTTTTATCCCTGAAGGCTTACAGCTAGATGCTTTGGAGCTATCTGTAAATTATAACTCAGAAAAAGTCGCGGATTATAAAAATTACGATCTGCCGCTTATCAAATCTTCGGATGCTCATTTCTTGGCTGATGTTGGAAGGGCACATACGAAGTTTTTATTGGAAGATTTAAGCTTTTCAGAATTTAAAATGGCGCTTAGTGTCACAGAAGGAAGAAAAGTTATTTTTTAGCCTCTTATGCAGGATTTATCTCTACATATACTTGATATAACAGAAAACGCGGTTCGGGCAGATGCAAAGAATATAAGTATAGAGGTTTTTGAAGATACGTTGAGGGAAGAGCTAATTATCTCTATTAAGGATGATGGGAGGGGGATGAATGAAGATATGCGTAAAAAAGCCCTCGATCCTTTTTTCACCACGAAAGACGGCAAAAGAATTGGACTAGGTCTTTCGTTATTTGCTCAAGCAGCCCAGGATACAGGGGGTACTTTAAAAATAAATTCAGAACTGGGACAGGGTACTATAATAAGAGCAATTTTTAAACTTAATTCTCCGGATCTTAAGCCCGTAGGTGATATTTTAGAAACTCTGGCTAGTTTAATTACGGCTTATCCAGCAATACGGTTTGTTTATGATTATAAAAAAGGGGATGATAAATATCATTTCGATTCTTGCGTAGATTGTAAGAAATAAAAACTAAAAGGTGTATTCATGGTTAACATTATAATTAATGATAAGAATTTAGAAGTAGATGATGGAAAGAGTATATTAGAGGCAGCACTTGAGGCAGGTATAAAGATTCCTACTTTATGTTATCATAAAGAATTATCTCCTTATGGCGCGTGTCGTCTTTGCGTTGTTGAGATTGTAGGAGGGGCAAGGCCTAGTCTTCAGGCCTCTTGTTTATACAAGGTTACAGAGGGATTGATTATTAAGACTGATAGCGAGAGGGTGAGGCGTACGCGAAAAATCGTTATGGAGCTTTTATTAGCCATGAGCCCTGAGACAGAAAGGCTTCAGGAGCTTGCTAAAGAATATGGATTACCCAGGTTACGCATTAAACCGAAAGATAAAGGTAATTGTATCCTTTGCGGTTTATGTGTTCGTGCCTGCCGTGAAATTGTAGGGGTCAGCGCTATAAGCTTTAAACAGCGTGGATTGCATAGAAAAGTAGGCACACCTTTTGATAAGATTAACGATGTTTGCATTGGCTGCGGCGCCTGTGCTTATATTTGCCCAACGGGTACAATAAAAATTGAGCAAGCTTAATTTTAGTCGGATATCAATTTATCTAAAAGCAGCAAGGGTTCCTTTTTTAACTGCGACGCTTGTGCCAGTTTTACTTGGTTCGGTTATTGCCTGGTATAAAACCGGATTATTTAACTGGTATTTTTTCTGCCTTGTTCTTTTAGGTATTGCTGCTATTAATATAGGTACAAATCTTATTAATGACTATTTTGATCATAAAAGCGGCAATGATGAAGCGAATTTGAATTTTACTCCTTTTAGCGGAGGAAGCCGTGTTATCCAGGACGGCCAAATGTCTCCCCGTAATGTTTCTTTGTTTGCGTTTTTATCTTTTTTCCTCGGAAGTATTATTGGATTGTATCTTAATTTTCAGCTTAAAACCAATGTGGTTCTATTCTTGGGTTTAGCCGGTGTCGCCATGGCAATTTTCTATACTGCGACTCCTTTGAAGATAGGCTATCGTGGAATGGGAGAGATAGTTGTGGGTTTATGTTTTGGCCCGCTTGTTGTTTTGGGTAGTTATTATGTCCAGGCAAAAACATTAGGTATGGTGCCGGTTGTAAGCGCGGTCCCTATCGGTATTCTAGTGCTCCTAATCCTTTATATTAATGAGTTTCCGGATTATCAGGCAGATAAGGCGGTAGGCAAGAATACTGTAGTTGTTTTACTGGGAAAGGCAAGAGCAGTTTATCTGTATCAAATTTTATTGATTTTAACTTATTCCTTTATTCTTCTCACTGTAATTTATAAAATTATTCCCGCATATTGCCTGTTTTCACTTTTTACTATTCCTTTAGCCTATAAAGCTGCAAAAAATGTATCAAAAAATTTTAATAATACTCAACGATTACTCTTTTCAAACGCCGCAACAATAAAATTACATCTTATTATAGGTATTGTTTTAAGCCTTGGTTTTATTCTGGATCGGATAGCACCCTTCCTTTAATGGAGAGGAAGGTACATTCCTCTGAATAGCACCCTTCCTTCAAGGGAAAGGAAGGTACATTCCTCTGAATAGCATGAAGATGAAAAAGCTGAAAAATATCTACCAGCCGATTACAGAAGATCTTTGTAGAGTAGAAGATCTCTTAAGGAGTCATCTTAACACAAAATATAATTCATTATGCCGGATTAATGATTATTTATTGGGCTGGGGAGGCAAGCGTCTTAGGCCGGCTCTGGTAATGCTTTCAGCGCACGCAGCAGCAAACGGAAAATTAAAATCAAAAGATTTAAGTTTATTGATTCGCATGGCAGCGGCAATCGAACTTATACATACCGCGAGCCTTATACATGATGATATTATTGATAACTCTTTAACGCGCCGCAATAAACAAACAATACACGCAAAGTGGGGCGAAGATGTCTCTATCGCATTTGGGGATTATATCTACACAAAGGCGTTTGAACTGGTCGCGAAATGCGGGCATCCGGATGTCTTAGGCTGTGTCGCAGTGGCCGCGAGGGCAATGTGCGAGGGCCAGCTTTTTCAGATTTTCGAACGAGATAATTTTGACCTTCCGCAAAAAGAGTATATGGTAATAGTTAATAAAAAAACAGCAGCATTGATATCGGCCTGTTGTAAAGGTGCCGCGCTTATTGCTGGTAATCACGATAAGGAGAAATACACTGCCTTAAATAATTACGGAGTAAATTTTGGTATTGCTTTTCAGGTTGTCGATGACTATTTAGATATTATAGCTGCTAAGTCTATATTAGGTAAGTCTGGAGGGCAGGATATCGCGCAAGGAGAAATAACTCTTCCGCTTTATGATTTATTTAATTCGCTGGCTGCTAAAGACAGGAAAGAACTTAAAGAGCATTTAGCCAAACGTAATATTAGTAAAGAAATAATGGATAAGATAAAAGACAAGATAAAGGATAGTGCAATATTTATAAAAACAAAAGAAGAAGCCTTGTCCTCTATTAATAAATCAAAACACAGCTTAGGTAAGCTTTCTCGCTCCAGTTATCGTGATGCGTTAGGCGATTTAGCCGATTATGTTATTGAGAGGGGTTTTGGAGCTTGTCTATAAAATAAAAATCTCTAGTTTATTATTTATGTTTATTGTCTTTTTACCATTCAATATTGTTTTTGCAGAGGAGGTTAAAGATTCATGCGTTAAGTGTCATGCTGATGTTACACCCGGCATTATCAAACAATGGCAAGAGAGTAAGCATAGCGCTATGGATGTAGGATGTTTTACCTGTCATGAGGCTAAAAAAAATGATCCTTCAGGGTATGAGCATAACGGTTTTAAGATAACGGCTGTGCCTTCTCCGTTAACTTGCGCGCAATGTCATTCTAAGGAGGTTGAGGAATACGCCAAAAGTAAACATGTCTGGGCTGCGTTCATGGGTCCTTTAAAACCATATTATGTAAAAGCAAAAGAAATGCAGCTTGACCCTTTAAAGCAGGAAACAGCGAAAAAATTAGATCCTGAAAGAATGGCTAAAACTACTCTATCGCCTCTTTTTCCGGATAGCGGTATTCTGGAAAAAATCGGTTTTTTGGATGATCCTCAGTATCATCATAACAATGTAAATTTGGGATGTATTCAATGCCACGGGAGTTTTATTGTCGCGGAAGGTGACGGTAAATTAAAGGGATGGCCTAATGCCGGTGTCGGCAGGATAAATCCCGATGGAAGCATGGGTTCGTGCACGGCTTGTCACCCCAGGCATAAATTTAGTGTTGCCGAGGCTCGCAAGCCTGAGGTATGCGGACAATGTCATCTTGGACCTGATCACCCTCAGCATGAGATATATGAGGAATCTAAGCATGGTAATATCTACGCAGCATCTGGAGAGGAATGGAATTGGACTGCTCCTGTTGATGAATGGAGACCTGAAGATGCGGCGGCACCCACATGTGCTGTCTGTCATATGAGTGGATTCGGCGGGGTAGTTGCCTCAACGCATAATGTTAGCGAGAGATTATATTGGGAGCTTCAGCCTAAGAAATCAGTGCCTCAATGGAAGGGGCCGGATGAGGTTGATATTGTAACAGAAAGGATTCCGGATAGAAAGAAAGCAGAAAAGGGAAGGGCCCAAATGAAAAAAATATGTTATCAATGCCATTCTCGGCAATGGGCGGATAACTATTTTATTGAATTTGATAAAGTTGTAAGTGATTATAATATGGTTTGGGAATATACGGATAATTTGCTTGCTGAGGCATACGAAGAGGGATTGATAGATAAGAGTAATCCTCTTGATGAGACTCCGGAGATAATGCATTATTTAGTTTGGCACCACGATGGCAGGCGTTGGCGGATGGGGGCAAGCATGATGGGTCCGGATTGGACACATTGGAATGGCGCGGTTGATGCAATCATGAATAAACTCGGTACGATGATAAATGATATAGAAATGCGCAGAAGAATAAAGGCATTGGAATCAGAAAACGATAAAAAATAGTTGACAGCATAGAGTAGAGTGGTAAAATAAACGCATAGAAATTTAGTGATATCTTTCACGAAGCAAATAATTGATATGACAGAAAAATATCTTTCTAGGATAAAGCGCATTAAGACACTTATCAATGCATAAGTGTCTTTTTTTTATATATCCATAACGGAAAAATTAGAAACGTAAAAAAGGGAGGTGATTGGTGAAAACAATAAAAGCATGTTTGGTATTATTGTTATCTTTTGGGATTATTTTTAGCTTAGCTTCTGTTTGCTCTGCTGATCAAACAAGCGAAATTATGCTGAAACTATTAATTAAAAAAGGACTTATTAGCCAGAAAGAAGTAGATGGGTTGAGGGCTGAGATTGAAAAAAAGGCAGAACCTACCCCAAAAGGTTTAGAAGCAAGAGTAACAAATCTTGAGAAGAAGCAAAAAGAAGTGCCGAGCTGGATTAAGGATTTTAAATTTAAAGGCGACCTGAGATTAAGAAATGAGGCTGAATCTAATGCTCCGGGGAAGGACAATAACCGCCAGAGACTACGTTTTCGCGTGGGCGCTACGACAAAAGTCAATGATCAGGTTAAGTTGGGTTTTGGCCTGGCTACAGGAGGTTCAAGTATAACATCTACCAACCAGACGCTGGATGATTCATTCTCGACTAAGAATTTCGATCTTGATTATGCATATGTGAAATATGAACCTAGGGATTGGCTATATCTTATCGGCGGTAAATTCAAGAGTCCGTTTTTCCATACCGATATGCTTTGGGATTCTGATATAAGGTTTGAAGGAGCTGTTGTTAAATTAACCCATAAGCTAAATTCATTTGAGGCCAATCCTACTAAAGTATTTCTTGCTGGAGGATACTTTCCTCTGGAAAACTTATCTTCTACTGCAAGAGATCCCCATCTTTTTATCGCGCAGGCGGGGACAGAGACGAAAATCAAAGATTGGGATGCTAAGTTAAAAACGGGTCTGGCATTCTATAATTTTAAATCCGTAGAGGGGACTGTTCTTAGTACTTTACCCAGCACAAATACAACCGTAGGAACAAATCTACGATACGATTATAGAATTATTAGTCCTGCGTTGAAATTTTCATCGTCGAACATCTTTGGTATCATTGATATTCCCGCTGGTCTGCTTGCAGAATTTGCTGAAAATACTGCTGTAAGCAGGAGCAATGAGGCCTGGAGAGTTGGAGCTTGGCTTGGTAAATCAAAAGTCAAAAAGAAAGGCCAATGGAGACTGCTTGGCCAATATTCCCGTTTGGCGGCTGATGCCATGGTAGATGTTTTTCCCGATGGCGATTTCAACGACGCCAAAACCAATGCCAAGGGTTGGGAACTTATTTTTGACTACGGTCTTGCTGATAATCTTACTTTTTCCGTTGATTACTACAATACCGAAGTTATTACGGGAAATAAATCAGACGATCAGATAATACAGACAGATTTGATATTTAAGTTTTAGTGTTTAATATAATCGCAAGATATCAATTAATGGCCAATAAGTAGCCTGGTTTTCAATAGGCTGCTTATTGGTTTATAACGATAGGGGGAGGTATGCTTAAGATAAAAAATAAAAAGAATGCTGCAGGCAATATCCTGCAAAAAAAGAAAGTTTCGCGAAGAGATTTTTTAAAGATGAGCGGGGCCGTAGCTGTATCGGTAGCGGGAGCAATGAGCGCAAAAGAAGTTTTTGCCGATAAAAAACCCTTATCTGGGAAACGCTTGGCAATGGTATTGGATCTTCAAAGATGCACCGGATGCGGGGGTTGTATAATTTCTTGCAAAAATGAAAACAATTTACAGGAGGGCGCGACTTGGTCTTACAAGAAAAGTACTACAGCAGGTAAATTCCCCAATGTTAGATATGATTATATACCGACATTATGCAATCATTGTGAAAAGCCGCCCTGCGTGGAAGTGTGTCCAACATCAGCTAGGCATAAAGCAGATGGTGATATAGTTGCCCAAGAGCCAGAGCTTTGCATAGGATGCTTAGCATGTATGGAGGCTTGTCCGTATGAGGGGGTAATTTATTTTAACGAAGAAGAAACTCATCGGTTTTGGAGAGATAGAAAAGCTTTGATAAAAGGTTGTACTGATTCGCCAGAGGATGTTAGTAAGGATGTGAAGGGGAGGGTGGTTCCTTATTATAATCCGGATAGAGAACAAAATAAGAAGGGTTCTGGTTTAAGGCGTAAAGGTATTGTAGAGAAATGCACTTTTTGCGACCATAGAGTAAAGAAAGGAAAGTTACCCTATTGTGTAATGAGATGTCCAGCCGAAGCAAGGATATTCGGAGACTTAAATGATCCTAATAGCAAAGTAAATCAGGTTATTGGAAAATATCGCCCAATGCGGCTTAAGGAACACCTGGGGACAGAACCCAAGGTATTTTACGTAAGAAATTATAATCCTGCTGTATATAAAAAATCTGTAGGGAGTCTATAGAGAAAGTATTGTATTTTTTCTAAGTTTTCTGGTATCACTTAAGATGTAATATATCGAAAGAGTTTTTAAGGGGAGGGGAGAAGAGATATGGATATTGCGAAGAAAAAATTGAGTCGTCGAGCTTTTATGAAAACTGCAGCAGCTACCGGAGTAGTAGCAACAGTTGCTTATAATCTTAAACCTGTTTTGCGGGCTTTTGCTGCAACGGATAAGCCTTTATTTGCAGCTTCCGGTGAGTGGAAGGCAACTACTTGTCAGGGATGTACTTCCTGGTGTTCTGTGGAGGTTTATGTAGTTGATGGTAGAGCTGTTAAAGTTAGAGGAAACGCAAACTCAAAGGTAAACGGAAAAGCAAGCTGTCCAAGATCCCATATGGCTCTTCAGCAAGTTTATGACCCGGATAGGATCAAATTACCGATGAAAAGGACTAATCCTAAGAAAGGTAGAAATGAAGATCCTGGATTTGTTCCTATATCTTGGGATGAGGCTCTTAATACTGTAGCAGATAAAATAATGGAACTCAGGAATAATAATGAAACACACAAGTATATGCTTATGAGGGGAAGATACTCTTATATGCGCGATATTATCTATGACCGCATGACTAAAATCATCGGCTCTCCCAATAATATTTCTCATAGTGCAATTTGTGCTGAGGCGGAAAAATTCGGATCTTATTATACCGAAGGATTATGGGGTTATCGGCAATATGATATTAAGAATGCTAGATATGTGCTTCTTTGGGGCGCTGATCCTGTTTCTGCTAATCGGCAGGTTTCTTATTATCTAAGTGAATGGGGAGATATGCTTGATAGGGCAGAAGTTGCTGTTGTAGATCCTCGATTTTCAGCTACAGCTACAAAGGCTGATGAGTGGTTGCCGATTAAGCCCGGAGAAGATGGAGCTTTGGCATCGGCCTTCGCTCATGTTATCCTTACTAATGGCTTATGGTATAAAGATTTCGTTGGAGATTTTGATAAGGATTCTCCTGTGAAAGAATTTATACCGAAAAAAAGAATCCTCGAAGAATTTACTCTAAAGGGAGAAGTTAATAAAAAACTTACTTTTCAGGAGAAATATACGTATGGACTGATTAAATGGTGGAATGTTGAATTAAAAGATAAGACGCCGGAATGGGCAGCAAAAATAACAGGGATAAGTGTCGAACAGATAAAGAGAGTAGCTATAGGCTTTGCCAAAGCTGCCCCGCATGCTATTTGTTGGGTTGGCGGTGGTCCTTCTATGCAGGTTAGAGGATGTTATGGGGCCATGGCGACACATGCGCTCAATGGGCTAGTAGGATCAGTAGATAATTTAGGGGGGACTCTTAAGGCTAATAAGGAGTATACAGGGAAATTCCCCAAGCCCGATTCATTTATGGACGAGATTGCCAAAAAAGGGAAAAAGCATAAGAAGATGGATCATAGAGGTACAAAAGAGTTTCCTGCTTTGAAAAAAGGTAAGCCTGGTAGTGGGGTTGTTACTAATAGAGTAGCAGATGCGATATTGGATAAGGATCCTAACGAAATAAAGGTAGTCATTGCCTATATGAATAATTTTCCTTTTTCCTGTCCTGGAACTGAACGTTGGGAAAAAGCCTTAAGCAAAATCCCTTTTACCGTACATATTACCACACATGCCGCTGAATTTACCTGGTTTGCGGACATAGTTTTACCTTCTACGCATCATATGTTTGAGAAATGGGGTTATGTTAAATCACACGGAAACGCGTATCGCCATGTTACTCTGCTTAAGCCTGTTACTGATTTGGTATGGGATATTCGAACAGATGAATCCGAGATTCCTTGGTTACTTGCTGAAAAACTTAGCGATAGGGGATTTGATAATCTTCTCATGCATTACATGGAATACAAAGATCCTGAAACTGGTAAATCGCCAGCCAACGAAAAAGAGTTTGCTCTTTATGCTCTTAAGTATGTTACCAGGAACCTTTGGGATCCAAAGGAATATAAAGGCGGTGATAAATTAAGCGGCTGGAAAGACTTTACCGCTAGGGGTGTTTGGAATTCAGATCCTTATCATTACAGGGCAAGATGGGGGAAGATGAAAACTAAAACAAAAAAGTTCGAGTTTTATAGTGAAACATTGAAGGCAGCTTTAACTCAACACGCAGAGAAATATAAAACAAGTATTGATAAAATTATGAGTCTTTGTAAATATCAAGCTAGAGGAGATAAAGCATTTATGCCTCATTATGAAGAGCCGTTTGTCTGGGGGAGGAAGAGTGAGTTTCCTTTTCAGCTTGTAGATTACAAATCCCGCCTAAATAGAGAAGGTAGGTCCGCAAATTGTACTTGGTATCAGGAGTTGAAAGATATTGATCCGGGAGATGAGGCTTGGGATGATGTAGCTAAGATAAATTCCGTTGATGCTAGTAAGGTAGGAATAAAAAACGGAGATAAAATTAAACTGATTTCTAAAATTGGCGAGATTGAATGTACGGCAAAGTTATGGGAAGGCGTGCGTCCCGGAACTGTTGCAAAATGTTACGGGCAAGGACATTGGGCTTATGGGAAAGTAGCCGCTAAAAAGTTTGGCAAGGTTGCAAGAGGAGGGAATAACAATACTATTATTCCTGCCGATTATGACCGTTTGAGCGGGTCTTCGGCATTTTATGCCTTGACTAGGGTTAAAATAGTAAAACTTTAATGAAGAATGATTTAGTTTGTGACAATGTGAGGTCTGATTTATATAAGTTATTGTCAGATTGCTATTACGCCCCGGATGAGAAGTTGATCGGAGCATTAAAAGCATTTAAAGAATCACAAAATGGCTTGACTCTGGAAGTTATCAAGAATATTCCAGAGGTAGATGACATCGTATCGTTAAAAATTGATTACTCAAAACTTTTCCTCGGGCCATACAAGTTACTCGCACCCCCTTATGGGTCGGTTTATCTTGAGGGCGCAAGAAGAATTATGGGTGACTCAACTATGGATGTAAAAAAGTGGTACAGGAAAGAAGGCTTAGATATTACTGTAAGGGAGGCACCTGACCATATTGCCGTAGAATTAGAATTCATGTATTTGCTTATTTTTAGAGAGGCAGAATCGATGAAAAATAAGGATTCTAATACTGCTTTTGGTTATTGTCAGAAGCAGGCATCTTTTTTGGGTATGCACCTTGGTAGATGGGTGAATAAGTTTACTGCTAGCGTAGAAGCAGGTGCTCATCAGGCCTTTTATAGAAAATTAGCCCGACTTACAAGATCATTTATTGAAGAAGACCAGAGAAATCTTACAAGTAGGTGTAATTCTGGTTATTAATAGTTTTTGCCTCTCTTTTTTATTCCTGATACAAACTATTTATTTTGAATTTTATTATGTAATGGTTTAATTATTATAAAAACACTGTAATTTTAGCATAGGAGGGTATTATGTTTCGGTTTGGGATGGGAGAGCTTATTGTAATTTTGTTGATAGTCCTGGTATTATTTGGAGCAACGCGTCTTCCTGAGATTGCCCGTGCTTTGGGTCGCTCGATTAAGGAGTTTAAGAAGGGGGCTAAAGAAATTAAAGATGATATTAAAGACGCAACCAACGAAGAAAAAAAGAAATAATTATATTTTGTTGCAAGTATTTAATTTTATTATAGATGAAAGATGAAAAACTATCTTTAGTCGAGCATTTAGATGAATTAAGGAGTTGTATTATTAGGTCCTTAATTTTTTTGGTGATTTGTTCGATAGCTATCTATAGCTTTAGTGATAAAATTTTGCCTTCTTTGATAAAACCCGCTGGTAAGCTTGTATTTATTGCTCCTCAAGAAGCATTCATTGCCAATATAAAGATCGCATTGTTTGTAGGATTAATTATTTCGTCGCCTTTTATACTTTATCAGGTTTGGAAATTTATCTCTTCGGGGTTGATGATTGATGAGCGACGACTTATTTACTTTTTTGGTCCAGTTTCTTTTCTTCTTTTTGCATCAGGGTTGATATTCGGATATTCTGTTATTACACCTTTGGGGGTAAAGTTTCTTTTGGGTTTTGAGACTGATTTTTTGACTCCCATGATTTCCATAAGTAATTATATCTCTTTTGTAGCAAGCCTATCTTTTGCGTTTGCTATCGTGTTTCAGTTACCTATAGCCCTTATTTTTTTAACTAAAGTTGGGATAGTTACCCCAGCTACTTTAGCAGCAAGAAGGAGAGAAGCGATCGTGTTGGTTTTTATCGCTGCAGCACTTATGACTCCTCCGGATGTTGTTACTCAAGTATTAATGGCCCTGCCCCTGATTTTATTGTATGAGATGGGAGTAATTTTTTCTAAATTTACTTATAAAAAACGAGTATAAATGGGATATTTAAGACTTTCTATTACTGACCGTTGCAATTTAAGATGCGGATACTGCATACCTAAGGAAGGAATTGTTACTCAGCCGCATGAGGCGATACTTAGTTTTGAAGAGATATTGCGGTTTTTAAAAATCTTCGCTGATTTAGGTATAAAAAAAATACGTCTTACCGGAGGGGAGCCTTTAGTAAGAAAAGGTATAGTGGATTTAGTGAAAAATATTAGCCAAATAGATGGTTTAGAAGAAATCTGCCTTACCACTAACGGAATCCTTCTTTCTTCTTATGTAAAAGATTTAAAAAATGCAGGACTTAAAAGCATGAATATAAGCCTGGATACTCTTAGACAAGAGCGGTTTAAGTCAATAACAGGAAAAGATCTTCTTGGTCAGGTTCTAGATGGTATTAATCGCGCTCGAAAGCTTTTTAATACTGTAAAGCTAAATGTAGTAGTAAGAAAGCAGGTTAATGATGATGAGATAGTTGATTTTGTTAATTTTGCCCAGGAGAATAATTTGATTTTAAGATTTATTGAATTTATGAAGGTTACCCCTTTATGGGAGGAAAGTTTTTTTGTGCCGATTGAGAAAGTTAGAAATATTTGTCATAGTAAATTTGGCCTTGAATGGATAGGATACCGGAATTTAGGGCCAGCAGAATATTATCGATATAGTGATGGAATAATCGGGTTTATAAAGACACATAGCTTAAATTGCCGAATGTGCTCACGTTTAAGGTTAACTGCGATAGGGGAGTTAAAATTATGTCTTTATCAGCCTAAGGGTGTATCTTTGAGAGATTTCTTAAGAAGCGGTGTAGAAGATAGCTTTATTAAGGCCAAGATAAAAAATTTAATGTCTACAAAGGATGCTATTGATTATACTAGCTGGGAGGAATCAGGGGTATATATGTCTAGTGTTGGGGGATAGTAAGGCAATTGAATGTTACCCCGCCTCATAATCTATTTGAAAATTTTCTACGATAATTTTTAAATATTCGGCGGGATCAATTCGTACTTACGATTTGCATTCCGTAAATCGTGTACTCATTGAGGAGGCAGAGATGAATAAAGAATTACCTGAATTTTTACAAAAAGTCATTAAGAAATATCCGCAAGTTTGGGAAAGTTATACAAAGTTAGGAGAGTCTGTCAGAGGAGTCGGCGCTATTGATGAGCGCGCGCAGAGGTTGGTTAAGCTGGGCATTGCTATTGGGGCAGGTCTTGAGGGCGGGGTGCATTCTCATGTCCGTAAATGTAAAAAAGCGGGAATAGGCGATGAAGAAATCTACCATGCTGCGATTTTAGCTATTACTACTATTGGCTGGCCCAGAGCCATGGCGTCACTATCTTGGGTTGATGATATTCTGGGAGGTCTTAATAAATAAATTGTAGTAGACTTATCCATATGGATAGAAGATAAGATATAAGCAAATATAACATGATGATAAAAGGAAAAATAATCGCAACATCAATTTCAAAAAGTAAAGGCGTTAAAAAGAAAAACGTGCCAATGGTAGAATTGCGCGAAAACTTTGGGGTTTTAAATGACGCTCATGCCGGGAGTGGCCGAGAGGTAAGTTTTTTAGCTATTGAGTCTATAGAAAAGATAAGAAAAAAAGGGCTTGATGTAGGTCCTGGTGATTTTGCTGAAAATATTACAACAAAAGACATTGATCTTCTAACGCTTAATATCGGAGATAGAGTAAAGATAGGTAAAGATGCTGTTTTAGCAATAAGCCAGATAGGTAAAGAGTGTCACACAAGATGTGCTATTTATTATCAGGCGGGAGACTGTGTTATGCCTACTGAAGGTATTTTTGCGACTGTTTTAAAGGCAGGAGTCATAAGGCCAGGAGATGAGATTGTTGCTACTCAGAAAAAAGGGGAATCAAATGTATAAAGCGGGAGTTTTAACTATAAGTGATAAATGCTCTAAAGGGGAGAGGGAGGATAAGAGCGGTAAGATTATTCTAGAAATTTTAAAGTCAAAAAATTATGAACTTGCAATATATGAAATAGTGCCTGATGAGCCTGACATGATTAAAGAAAAACTTATTCATTATTCTGATAACCTTAAGTTAGATGTTGTATTTACCACCGGGGGAACGGGGTTGGGGCCAAGGGATTCTACTCCCGAGGCAACTTTGGAAATTGTTCATAAACAGGTTCCGGGGATATCGGAAGCAATGAGAGTTAGCTGTCTGCATATTACTAAACGGGCAATGCTTTCAAGGGGTGTTGCTGGATTACGAGAGAATACTCTTATAATTAATCTTCCCGGTAGTTCTAAGGGCGCGAAGGAGTCTTTGGAGGCGATTATAGAAGAATTACCCCATGGCTTAGATATGATTCTTGGAAGAGAACATTAAATAGTTTTTAGTCAAAGAATGAATTTCATTCATAATAATATAAAATCATTTAAATTTAATATATCCGAGATTGCAGGTTCCTTGGGTGATATGGGTATATTTATTCCTCTATTTGTGGGGTTGGTTACAGTCTGCGGTCTTAGCCCGGCAAATATTTTAATATTTTCTGGATTGTTTAGTGTTTTGAGTGCTATGTTATTTGGCATACCTATAGCTGTACAACCGATGAAGGCAATTGCAATTATTGCCATCGCAGAAAGATTATCTCCTAATCAAATATTCGCTGCTGGGCTAGTTACCGGTTTTGTAGTGTTTTTACTGGGAATAACAAATATAATTTCACACCTTAACAAGATGATACCTAAGAGCGTAGTAAGGGGTCTGCAGTTAGGTTTGGGATTAAAATTAGTTATTACAGGGATACAGATGGTAGCTAATACTAATACCTTTTTTGGTTATGATAGTATCTCTATCGGTATAATATCCATGTTATTGGTTCTTGTGTTTTTATTCAGTAAGCGTTTTCCGGGAGCGCTGGTGGTATGTGGTTTAGGTATTATACTGGTTTTTTTAAAATCTCCCCACATCTTTAAGGAATTGAATATCGGGTTTGCTGTTCCAAGATTTATAATTCCCGGGAAAAGCGACTTTATTGTAGGGGTAATGAGGGCATCGATTGCACAGATTCCTTTAACTTTGTTAAACTCGGTAATTGCTGTTTGTGCTTTATCATGGGATCTTTTTCCTAAGAAAGGGGTTAATCCCAGGGGGATTGCTATTAGTGTTGGGCTTATGAATTTAATCGGATGTTGGTTCGGAGCAATGCCCATGTGCCATGGCGCAGGAGGGTTAGCGGCACAATATAGATTTGGGGCTAGAACGGGGGGAAGTGTATTTTTGCTTGGTATTGTTAAGATATTTGTAGGTTTATTATTCGGGGCCGCCTGTTTAAAAATATTCTCAGCATATCCAGTAAGTGTCTTAGGGATACTTTTATTGTTTGCAGGTTTTGAATTAGCAGTGGTGAGTCGAGACATGGTAAGTAAAACAGATTTTTTTGTAATGTTTTTAACCGCAGCTACAACTCTTGCATTAAAATCTATAGCAATCGGTTTTGCGATAGGTTTGATTTTTTCTTATTTATTTATATTTGGGATTGTTAAAATTGAGAAACTGCAAAACGATATGGAGAATAAAATATAAAATGATAGATGTTAAAAAGGCAATGAGTATTATACGTACCAATATGAACCCGGTAAAATCAGAGAAGGTAGCTATTTTACCTTCTTTCGGTAGAATTCTTGCAAATGATATTAAGTCAAAAATCAATATTCCTCCATTTAATAATTCAGCTATGGATGGTTTTGCAATTAATTCAAGAAACGCAAAAGGCGCATCAAAAAGCAATCCTAAGATATTTGAAATAATCGATGATCTTCCCGCAGGAGTCGTATCTAAGAAAAAAATAAAATTTAATCAGGCAATCCGGATAATGACGGGAGCGCCACTTCCTCTAGGAGCTGATTCTGTAGTGAAAGTAGAAGAGACTATGGAGATGGACGTGCAGCATGTTAAAATTTTACATCAGCCCAAAAAAGGGGAAAACGTAAGATATGCAGGAGAGGATATAAAAAAGAAAGATACGGTTTTAAGGAAAGGTAAAAAAATTGGGCCATCGGATGTAGGAATGTTTGCTGCCTTAGGCTTGACCAGGGTATGCGTTTATAGGAAATTAGTAGTAGGTATTCTTTCAACAGGCGATGAATTAGTTGATCCGGGAAAGCCCTTGGCTATCGGTAAAATACGTAATTCTAACGGCTATAGTCTTTATAGCGCGGTTCTAGATTGTGGGAGCATGCCTGTTAATTTAGGTATTGTTCGCGATAAAAGATTAAAAATTCGAGCTAAGATTAAAAAGGCGATAAGTTTAAACCTCGATATGCTGCTTATTTCCGGAGGGGTGTCGGTTGGTGATTACGATTTCGTTAAAGATGTCTTAATAGAATTAGGCGCCGATATTAAATTTTGGTGTATTAAGATGCGCCCTGGAAAACCTTTATTATTTGCTGTGTTAGGGAAAGTTTTAATATTTGGTATGCCGGGGAATCCCGTATCCAGCCTTATTTGTTTTGAAGAATTTGTGCGTCCGGCAATAATGTGGTCCTGCGGAGTAAAAAACTTCCGGCATTGTGAAGTTTATGCGGTCTCGCAGGAGACAATTAAGAAGAAAAAAGATTTATGCTATTTTTTAAGAGTAAAATTAGAGACTAATAATGGTAAAATTTTAGCTCGACTAACCGGTCCTCAAGGATCAGGAATATTGAAATCTCTTGTTTTAGCAGATGGGATAGCAGTTATACCAGAGAATGTTACAAAGATTAAAAAAGGCGATACGATTAAGGTCCAGCTTATAAGGCCCATCCCTTAAGGCCCTTCCCTAAACAGAACGGGTAAGGCCTACCCTGCTGAGTAAAGGTATTAGGATGGCCTATCTCTATGGATAAGATGAATTTTGTCAGGAGCTGTAACACCTTAAATATTACCTGTAACAATTATTAATTATTATAAAGGATTTAGTGTGATGAAGGTGACCGCAGCTATACTTGCCGGGGGGAAAGGGACTAGGTTTGTTCCCCATAAAGGATTGCTAAATTTAAATGGTGAGACTATTATTGAAAGACAGATAAGAGAATTAAAGTCTGTATTCGATGATCTTATTATTATTACTAATTCTTTAGAACGCTACAAAGCATTAGGCGTGCGGTTATTTTCAGATATTGCGTTGGATAAAGGGCCCCTAGGGGGAATATATTCTGCATTAATAAATTCAGATGGTCAGTATAATTTTCTAATCGCCTCAGATATGCCGCATGTAAATACTTTATTAATAGAATACATGCGGAATTATATAAAAGATTATGATGTGGTTGTGCCGGAATTTAGGCGGAAGCTTGAGCCTCTTTATGCCTTTTATTCAAAAAGTTGCATTAGTTCTATTAAGCGTCAGTTCGAAAAAAATAATTTTAAATTGACGGATTTCCTCACAGGGGTAAAAATTAAAAAAATTAAGCACGATGAGGTATCGCATTTTGACCCGCAGGGACTGTCATTTGCAAACATAAATACTGAAAAGGATTATGAAAAATTTAAGGGGGAAGAGTAAGGGAGTTTTCTTGGCGAGTGAGTGAAAAAAAGCTTTAAAATTAATGATTGTGATAATTTTCACAAATAACTATTGCAAAACAATTAATTTGTGGTAAAATTAAATCTTAAAATTAAATAGGTATTATATGCATGAAAGTAATTTAATAAAAGATTTGTTGAACAAAGTTGCTAAGCAGCTAGCTTTAGATGATGTATCCAGGGTTTCAAAAATAGTTGTAGCACTTTCTTTGTTTGGCGGCATCAAGAGAGATCGTTTTAAAGAGCATTTTTATCAGTTTATAAAAAATACGCCTTGGAAAGATGTGAAGCTTGAAATAAAAGAAACAGAAATCGGCGCACCTCTTAGCTTTGACAGCTATGAACTAAGCTAATTTAAAAAAATGGAAAGATACGCAAAGATAAGTAAGAAAGATTTTAATCGGTGGCTTGAATCTTTAGAAGATCACGGTAAGCTCTATGGGCCCAAGAAAAAAGATGGCAGGCATGTATTTCGGCCGATTAAAGACGTTAAGGAGCTCGATCTAAATTATATTTCTACAATACTTCCGCCTAAAAAATATTATTTTCCACAAAAGGAACGACTATTAAAGTTTAAAATAAAACCATTTAAGACCGCAAAAGCAATACGTAAATTTGAAGAATTCGTATTATTTGGCGTGCATACTTGTGATATAGCAGGTATTCAGTGTATGGATGTAGTGTTTCGCCAGGAGCCTTTAGATGCCAATTATATCAATCGTAAGGACCGCATGACTACTGTCGGCATTGAATGTCTTACTCCTTGTGATAAATATGCAAATTGTGTATCTATGGGGAATCACGTGCCTAAGGGGGGATACGACATCATGCTTACGGATGTCGGGAATAAATATATAATCCATATTAATTCCGCAAAAGCCGAGAGCATCTTACGGCAGCGTAGCTATATAAAGAAATGCATTTCCGCCGATAGGTATTTATTGGATGCAGTACGCAAGAAAAAAGAGAAAATATTTAAGGAAGAGTTTATCGGGCGTCTTACTGAACTTTATGCTGTATTTTCTAAGTTGTATGATAGTGAGATATGGAAAGATGTAGGTAAAAGGTGTGTTGGGTGTGGGAATTGTACGGCTGTATGTCCGACATGTTACTGTTTTGATGTTTTGGATGAAGTAAGCCTTAATCTTAATGATGGTTTGCGTTATCGGCTTTGGAACTCATGTCAGATGGATGATTTTGCCAAGGTTGCCGGAGGGGAAGATTTTAGGCCGGGTCGATCCGCCCGTCAAAGACACCGCTATTATCGTAAATTTAAGTATCCTATAGATAAATTTAGCCGTTATTTTTGTACTGGCTGCGGCAGGTGCAGTCGTACTTGTATGGCAGAAATAAATTTGACTGAGACCGTAAATAGCCTAATCAGAGAGCATAGAAATGTTTCAATCGGAATTTAAAAAAATACTACCCTATTCACCTTATAGATCAATGCCGGCCGAGATTATCATGGTTAAGCAGTATACAAATCTGGAAAAACTTTTTCGCCTAAGATTGAAAAAGAATAATAAAGATTTTAATTATATGCCCGGACAATTTGCCGAGATTTCGATGTTCGGTAGGGGGGAGGCGCCTATTTCAATATGCTCCTCACCTACTGATAAGGGGTATTTTGAGATAACCGTAAGAAATGTAGGCACGTTAACCAGCGCTTTGCATAATCTTAAAAAAGGGGATGTAGTTGGTGTGCGCGGTCCTTTTGGCAAGGGTTTTCCTGTAGAGAATTTTTTTGGCAATGATATTTTGATTGTTGCCGGAGGATTAGGTATTGTCCCTTTACGAGGTCTGATACGCTATATCATGTATCATCGTAAAGATTTCGGAGCTGTAAATATATTATTAGGATGCAGGAGTCCCAAGGATATGTTATTTAATAATGAGATTGGCCAGTGGGGCAGGCACTTAGATATTTTGTTTAGATGTACCGTAGATAGAGCTGATCCTGACTGGCAGGGGAATATTGGTTTAATAACTGAGCTTATTCCCGGCGTTAATTTAAATCCTATGCGTACGTATGCGGTAGTAGTTGGGCCTCCTTTGATGTATAAGTTCGTAATCAAAGAATTACTCAAGAAAGAAATTCCCGATAGACAGATAATTGTTTCTCTTGAGCGTAGAATGAAATGCGGCCTGGGTAAATGCGGTCATTGTCAGATAAACGGTGTCTATGTTTGTCAAAATGGACCGGTATTTAAATATAGTGATATCAGGAATATGGAGGAAGCATTTTGAAAAAGAGTAAGGCAAAAGTCGCTTTTTTTGATTTTACCGATTGTGAAGGTTGTCAGCTGCAGATAGTTAATCTTAATACAGTTCTTCTTGATATACTTGAACATATAGAGATAGTAAATTTTCGCGAGGCAATGAGTGAACCTCGCGATGATTATGATATTGCTGTTATTGAGGGTTCGATTTCAACCGAGCATGATATTAAACGTATAACCGGGATACGAAAGCAGGCAAAGGTTGTTATAGCTCTTGGTGCCTGCGCTACTATCGGCGGGGTAAACGCGATAAAGAACCGAACGCCTTTAAACATATCTTTAATGCGTGTATATAAAGACAAGGCAGATAAGTTTAAAACCATAGCTGTTAAGCCGATTGATCAGGTCATAAAAGTTGATTATTATATACACGGATGTCCTGTGCATCCAAATGAAGTGGCAGAGGTATTTAAATGTTTACTTTTAGGAAAGAAGTATGATGTGCCGAATTATCCGGTATGCGTTGAATGCAAGATGAACGAGAATGTATGTTTATACCAAAAAGAACAAAATTGCATGGGGCCTGTTACCCGTGCCGGATGCAACTCATGGTGCGTTAATAATGGCAATATATGTTATGGTTGCCGCGGGCTTATTGATAATCCCGCAAATGATGCGCAAAATGATATTCTTGCTAATTACGGTTTAGATGTGAATGAGATTATTGATAAATTTACTTTATATACAGCTGTGGAGAAAAAGTATGTTAAAGAAATCAAAGAGTAATATGGATATAGAGGTAAAATATTTAACCCGCGTAGAGGGACACGGCAATATTATGGTTAAGGTCAAGGACGGTAAGCTTCTTGATTGTCGCTTTGAAGTAATTGAATCGCCCCGATTTTTTGAGTCTATGCTGGTAGGCCGCTCTATTTATGAGGCGCAGCATATAACCAGTCGTATTTGCGGTATTTGCGCTTGCGGCCATACCCTGGCTTCTATCAAGGCAGGAGAGGCTGCGCTGGGTGTTAAAGTAAGTAAGCAGACTAAGCTCTTGCGTCAATTGTTATTGCATGCCGAGACAATGGACAGTCATGTATTACATTTTTATATTTTAATTGCCCCTGATTTATTGGGCGTAAATAGTATATTCCCTTTGATTAAAACTCACCGTAGTGTTATTGAAATTGCTTTACGAATGAAGAAGATGTCTGATTATACCAGTGATGTTTTAGCCGGTAGGCATGTGCACCCAATAAGTTTTGTCATCGGAGGGCTTACCAAACTGCCCGCTAAAAAGACATTATTAAAACTCCGTAAAATGATGACGGATTCTCGGGTTGATTACGAAGCGACAGTAGCGGTATTCAAAACATTAAAGTTTCCGAAATTTATACGTCCCACCCAGTATGTCTCTTTAAAACAGTTGGGAACTTATGCTTATTTAGACGGTGATATTTACGTAAGTTCAACAAAGAAAAATACTGATCCGCAGAAATATCTAAATGTAGTTAATGAATTTATTCGCGATTACTCTACGGCTAAATTTGCCTCTATTAAGGATGAGTCTTATGCTGTGGGAGCCCTTGCCCGTTTTAATAACAGCTATAAATTTCTTCATCCTGCGGCAAAAAAAGCAGCTAAAAGCTTAGGTCTTTCTGCTCCATCTCATAATCCTTATTTAAATACTGTGGCACAGCTTGTTGAGTGGAGGCATTGCCTGGAAGAGTCGATTAAGATTATTGATGAATTACTGGATAAGGGGTTGAATGAAAAAGAAAGTTTGGTTACTTCTTGGCCGAGTGTTAAGAAGCGTCCAATTAAGGTAAAGCCCGGCAGAGGGGTGGGTGCGGTAGAGGTACCGCGCGGAACCCTATATCATGATTATACAGTTGATAAAAACGGTATAATTACTCACGCTAACTGCATTATTCCTACCGCACAGAACTTGTTTAATTTAGAGAATGACATGAAAGAACTCGTTCCTCAGCTTTTTCCTTCTAAAACCAAAAAAGAAATACAGCTAAATCTTGAGATGCTCGCCCGCGCATATGACCCGTGCATATCTTGTTCGACACATCTCTTGGAGGTAGAGTTTGTCTAAACGGTATTTGGTTGCCGGTGTAGGTAATACTTTACGGGGCGATGACGGAGTAGGGATTAAGGCCTTAGCTTATTTAAAAAATAAATTAAATAATAAAGATTTTGATTTTTTTGAATTCTCCACTCAGAGTATAGATATTTTAAATTATATAAAGCAGTATCTCTATACATTTATAATTGACGCAGCTGATTTTGGTGCTCCCGCGGGTAGTGTTAAAGGATTTTATTTAGAAGATTTAAATTCCGGTACTGTTAAAAATAGATTATCGACTCACAGTCTTTCATTGTTGGACTTTTTGAAACTATATAAAATGTTGGATATACGTAATAAAGTTTATGTTATTGGTATCCAGCCGAATAATCTGCTTCTTTGCAATGATTTATCAAGCGAGGTTAAAGCAAGCTTTCCCGGTGTTCTTAATCAGATAACAAAAATCCTAAATTAAACCCCGCGTCGGGACTGCGAAAATTAGGAGGAATTTTCTTGTTGGAATAATTTAATCCCCCTGCAGATTTCTTCGAAATCTAATCGCTGGGGACTGCGAAAATTAGGAGGAATTTTCTTGTTGGAATAATTTAATCCCCCTGCAGATTTCTTCGAAATCTAATCGCTGGGGACTGCGAAAATTAGGAGGAATTTTCTTGTGTGTTACGCAATACCCGCCAGGGTTATAAAGATAGAAGAAAGATTTGCTACTGTTGAGTATTTCGGCCAGAAAAGGAAAGTCCTGAAGGATTTATTGGATTTTGATATCGGAGATTATGTTTATGTGCAGGCGGGCATGGCAATACGCAAAATACCGCATCTTCAAGCGCAGAGCATATTAAAAACATGGAAGGTTCTGTTTAGTAAATTAAAAAATCAAGACGAAAGCCTTATTAATAAAAGTTATTCAGGGCTTAGGCTTTCTAAGCCTTATGATGCTATTATTAAGAAGATTGATGAAAAACGCAGGTTGTCAGTAACTGATTATTTATATTTATTAAATGGAGTAAGTAGCGATGAGGGAAAATTTTCGCAACAACTAGCCAATAGAATACGGAATAAATATATAGATAACTCATGCTGTATTCATGGAATAATAGAAATATCTAATTATTGCGTGAGGGATTGTCTTTATTGCGGTATTAGAAAGAGCAATAAAAAATTAAAGCGCTATCGTTTAAAATTAAACCAGATTTTAGAGGCAGTAGATTACGCGGTAAATTCGCGCGGATTTAAGGTGCTGGTATTACAGGCTGGAGAGGATGCCTATTATACTAAAGCTCGCGTATTAGAAATTATAAGAAAAATAAGGCAGAAATACGCGGTATTGATTTTTTTAAGCTTAGGAGAGAGATCTGAATCTGATTATCAGGCATTTTTTGACGCTGGAGTGCGAGGCGCGCTTTTAAGATTTGAAAGTGCAAATCCTAAAATATACTCGGCGCTGCGGCCGGAAAAAAAATTAGAAGACAGGTTAAAACTTATAAAATCATTAAAGAATATAGGCTATTTGGTTGCAACAGGATTTTTAGTCGGTCTTCCCAATGAGACCGATACCGATATTCTAAATAATATTAAGTTAACTAAAAAACTTAAGCCTGAGATGTATTCATTCGGTCCTTTAATACCCCATCTGGATACTCCATTGGCTTCTTTAAAGAAAATACGATTGGCTAAAATGCTAAGGGTGATTTCTCTTGCCCGCATAATAGATAAGAAGTCGCGTATATTGGTTACAACAGCAACCGAGACTTTAGCTAAACCCGCTAAAGAAAAAGCCCTAAGTGCCGGGGCTAATTCATTGATGATTAATGTTACCCCAATAGATTTTCGCAGGCTTTATGATATTTATCCTAATCGCAGGAGTCGCAATATAAAAGTAGAGACCCAGATTGCCCGTAGCCTTAAGCTGTTATATCGCCTGGGCCGGGCACCTACTGATATCGGAGCGCAATAATAATTATAATGAAATCATTTATTGACGAGCAGGGGATCTTAGGAATAATTCATAATACGAAGTTTTCTCCTGTTTCTTTTAGAGAAATAATAAATAAGGCTTTCTCACTAAAAGGGTTAGATATCCGTGAGGCAGCTATGCTTTTAAGCTGTACGCGGGATGAATACCTCTCCGAGCTTTTTAGTGCGGCAGGTAAGATAAAAGAGTTAATCTATGGAAGGCGCCTGGTATTTTTTGCACCCCTGTATATCTCAAATTTTTGTACTAATAACTGTCTTTATTGCGGATTTAGAAATAAAAACAAGACGCTTAAGCGTAAGTTAATAGACACTGACGAAATTAAACAGGATGTCGAGTTTTTAATTTCAGAAGGCCATAAGCGTTTATTGGTTGTAGCAGGACAGGATAATAACATTAATGCTGATTATTTAGCAGATATAATTAAAACAATCTATAGTATTAATAAATCCAAAGGTGAAATCCGCAGGGTAAATATAAATGTCGCGCCGCTAGAATATTCAGGGTTTAAAAAGATAAAAAAAGCAGGTATTGGTACTTATCAGATATTTCAGGAGACCTACCATGGGGGAACGTATAAATTTATGCATCCTTCCGGTCCGAAGAGTGATTTTGACGCTAGGTTGTACGCTATTGATGTTGCGCAAGCAGCCGGCATTGATGATGTCGGAATAGGCGTACTTTTTGGCCTTTATGATTATCGTTTTGAGACTTTAGCCTTGCTTAAGCATTGTAGTTATCTGGATGATAAATTTGGCGTGGGGCCTCATACAATTTCTGTGCCGCGTATTGAGCCGGCATCAGGCTCAAGTATTTCAAATAATCCTCCGTATAAATTATCCGATATTGACTTTAAAAAAGTTATTGCTGTATTAAGATTAGCTGTTCCTTATGCGGGATTAATTCTTTCGACGCGTGAAAAACCTGCTTTGCGTAATGAATTGTTTAATTTGGGTATTTCCCAGATTTCAGCCGGATCGCGCACTAATCCCGGCGGCTACAGTAGTGATACAGAAGGGCAATTTAGCTTGGGAGATTATCGAACCCTTAAAGAAGTTGTTTGTGATGTTACCGATCGCGGCTTTATTGCCAGTTTCTGTACCGCTTGTTATCGCAAAGGGCGCACAGGAGGAGATTTTATGGAACTTGCTAAGCCTGGGAACATCCAGGAATTTTGCTTATCTAATGCATTGCTTACGTTTAAAGAGTATATTTTGGATTATAAAGCTATGCCTATTACGGACGTTGAGGGATTTATACGTAAGCAAGTAGCGACTATTAAGGATTGTCGCATAAGGGAAGCTACTGTTAGTCGCTTGAAAAAGATAGGCAAGGGTGAGAGAGATATCTATTTTTAGTTGCAAATTTGACCAGATTCTATATACTATAAGTATATAGAATCTGGTATTGTAAGTTCTTAGAGGTAATAAGCGGGTTTAGAATATGATAAAACGAAAGATTTTAGTTGTAGATGATAGTCCTGAGGCACGTTCAGCTATACAGCGCGTTTTAGTAAGGGCAGGTTTTGAGGTAACTCAGGCAAGCTCCGGAAAGGAAGCTCTGTATATTCTAAAACAGAAGAAGATTGACTGTGTAATGCTTGATCATCTTATGCCGGAAATGAACGGGTTAGATGTAGCGCGTATAATAAAGAGGGATGAAAAATTAAAAATTATTCCCGTTATTATGTTGACGGCTGTTGAGGATGAAGATGAAGTTATTTCAGGATTAAATGCCGGGGCAGATGATTATATTCTTAAGACCCATCCTCCGGATATAATTATCGCCAGGGTTGAGGCGATGCTGCGTTTGGGCAAGCTTCAGGGTGAATTGTTTGATAAGAATGTATTGCTAGAGAAGGCAAATGCTGATTTGTATAAGTTGGATGTACTTAAGTCAGAATTTATCTCTACTGTTTCGCATGAGTTACGCACACCATTATCCATAACAAAAGAAGGATTAAAGCTTGTTTTAGAAGAGGTAACTGGAAGCATAAATCAGCAGCAAAAAGAGTTACTGGAAGTCGCAAAGAGTAATATCGAACGGCTAAGTAAGATCATCAATGACATATTAGATATTTCAAAAATTGAAGCCGGCACGCTTCCTCTACATAAGACCTTGTTGGATTTAAATCATATTATCAAACAAGTATTTTCTAAGTATAAGAGTATGGCTCAAGAGAAAGATATAAAATTTACATTTGATTTACCTGAGCATGCTACTGAGGTTTACTTGGATAGTGATCGCATAGGTCAGGTTTTGACTAATTTAGTATCAAATGCTCTTAAATTCACTAAGGAAAATGGCTGCGTTGAGGTTAGATTAGAAGATAAAGAGCAGGAGGTAATATGTTCCGTGGAGGATACGGGAGTTGGTATTGCCGAATTAGATTTAGATAAGATATTTGATAAATTTCAACAGTTTGGTAAGACTCCTGGTCCTGGAGAAAGGGGCACTGGATTAGGCCTTTCAATTGCCAGAAAGATAATACAAATGCATAAAGGTAGGATTTGGGTTAAATCAGAGCTAGGAAAAGGCACAACGTTCTCTGTGAGCATTCCCAAATATTCTCCTGATAAAATTCTTAAAAGTTATATAAAGGTAGGTGTGCAGGATGCAGAAGAAAGATTCTCAAAATTTTCCGTGCTCACCTTATCTATTTCCGGACTTACTGATAAGGTTTTATTAAAGGCAGTAGAGAAACACGTAAAAAATATTTTACGCCGCGCCGGTGATAATAGTTTAATATATGATAACCGGATTATTGTTTTTTTGAGTGACGCAAACCAAAAATCAGCCGAATCCATAAAAAAGAGAATCCTAGATTCTTGTAAAGATTTTCTTATAAGTAATAAACATATTGATAAAAAAATACATTTTAAGACTACGCTTTTAACTTATCCTGAGGATGTTTTATTTGAAGATGATCTGATTAAAAAAATAATAGCTTAAAATAAATAAGTTCTTAAGAAGAAAGGTGTAATGGCAGATAGTAAACGTATCCTTATAATTGAAGACGAAAAAGATATAGTTAATTTACTTAAGATAAGGCTTATAAGCCGGGGATATACTGATGTAATCTGCGCCTATGACGGACAGGAAGGTTTGGACTTAGCGCATAGGCAGCTTCCTGATTTAATAATCCTTGACCTTATGCTTCCAAAAATAGACGGCTATAAAGTTTGCCGCATGCTTAAATTTAGCGATAAATACAAGCACATTCCTATAATCATCTATAGTGCCCGTAGCCAGGCTGAGGATAAGAAATTGGCCCAGGATTGCGGGGCAGATGCGTATATATCCAAGACGCTGGGGCATGAAGTGTTATTAGATAAGCTTCAGCAGTTGTTAAGCAAGTAGACTTTTCATTAAAGAAAGAGATGATGGAAGATAAAAAACGTATTCTTATAATCGAAGACGAGAAAGACCTGGTTGATATGCTTAAATTAAAAATAAATGCTGCCGTAGGTTATGATGTAATCTGCGCCTATGACGGACAGGAAGGTTTGAGCTTAGCGCATAGCCAGCTTCCTGATTTAATAATCCTGGACCTTATGCTTCCAAAAATAGACGGCTATAAAGTTTGCCGCATGCTTAAATTTAGCGATAAATACAAGCACATTCCTATAATCATCTATAGTGCCCGTAGCCAGGCTGAGGATAAGAAATTGGCCC